>JAYTTR010000589.1:0-3263 GCA_043744935.1 Gemmatimonadaceae bacterium | reverse complement strand
GACCGCTTCGTGAACGACCATGACCAACTTGCCCGTCTTCGTGATGGCGATCATGCGGCGTTCGACGAAATATTTCGCCTGTGGTACGAGCCCGTGGTCCGGTCGGCCAATCGCGTGCTGCACGATCCGGGCATCGCCGAGGAACTGTCGCAGGACGTGTTCCTCGAATTGTGGCGTCGTCGCGAAACGCTTGCGCCCGACAGCAGCGTTGCGGGGTATCTCATGCAAGCGGTTCGGAATCGCGCACTCAATCATCTGCGCCACCTGCAAGTACAAAAAAAAAGCGCGGTCTATGTCGAAGCGCTTTCCGAGCCTGCAGAACGCGCGGATGCCGCACTCGATTCCGGCGAACTCGCGGACGCACTCACAAAGGCCATCGCCGAGCTCCCGCCGCGCACCCGCGAAGTGTTTGTCATGAGTCGCGAGCGGAACATGCGTTACAGCGAAATCGCCGATGCCCTCAACGTGTCCGTCAAAGCGGTGGAAGCAAATATGAGTCGCGCATTGCGCATGTTGCGCGAGCGTCTCGCGCAGTGGATGCCAGCATCCGACTGAACGCTGCCCTTTTCGCTCCTATCGCAGCCGCACGCCCACGCGATGTGACACCGGCCGTCCGTCCCGAAATGGTTCCGCCGCGTAGTCGACCGAAATACGATCAAACACAACACCCAATCCACCGGTAACGAGCGACTCGTCGCGCTCACGTGGTAATCGCAGTCCGGCACGCATCACGAGGGAGACACCTTCGATTGGGACATACCCGAATTCAACACCGCCAGCGGGTCGCACAAACCAATTATTTTCGACGGTGAGTTGCATCTGTGCGCCGAGATCCCAATGCTCGAACATCGATAGCAGTCCGGTACCATATCCAATGCCAGCACGACGCGGCAACGAGCCGTTGCTGCCACCGACGCGTAGCCCCGCACCAAGATTTTGTGCGGTAAAGGCCAGCGTTCCTGGGCCAGCGGACAACATCGCACCTAGGTCAAACGCCACTGTACCGTCGTGCGCCGCACCGAATCGATCTTCTGCGTATTTGATGTTGGCGCCAAACCGAACACCTTTAATCGTGCGTCCAATACCAAGCGTAAATGCACTACTCGACGCTGCTACCACGCCGCTATCGCTCAAACGCGTTGGGGCAAATCGCACCGCATCGGCATACGAGCTATGCGCCGGGGCGCGCCAATCTACAAACTGCACGCCGACACCGAGCGTGAGTGATCCACTCGTCGTCACGCTGCCCAATGCGCCTGCCGTTCCGTGCGATCCGTATCGCTGTGCAGATGCCGCCATGCCGCGCGACACGGACAACATGCCCGGATTGTACAAGAAAGCATCACCGTCGCTTGACGCGATTCCGGCGTTCGCCATCGCCGCGAGTCTCGCGCTCGACGGCAACCGCAACACCACCGGACCTTCGCCCGCGCGCTGCGCACGAGCGCGAGTCGCACTCATCGCCAACAGCAGCATTGCGCCTTTACACATTGGGCGAACGCCCTTAGCGAGCCGCATCACCAACTCCGAAGTTGACTGCATTCATCTGATCGAGTGGAAAGTCTGAAGAATCGAGGGAGGGCGACGCATCCGCGACAAACGCGAGCGACGCAGAATTTATGCAATAACGCAACCCCGTTGGATCTGGTCCATCATCGAACACGTGTCCCAGATGCGCGTCGCAGCGAGCACAGTGTACTTCCGTTCGCACCATGAACCAACTTTTGTCAGTCGTCGTGGCCACTGCATCCTCGCCCAACGTTGCGCTGTAACTCGGCCATCCAGTACCCGAGTCAAATTTGCTTTTCGACGCAAAAAGGGCAGTCGCGCAGCAGACACAGTGGTACATGCCCGTCTCGTGGTGGTCCCACAAGTCGCCGCTAAAGGGGCGCTCCGTGCCATGATCACGCGTGACGCGGAATTGCTCCGCTGTGAGACAAACGGCCCATTGCTCGGCGGTCTTGCGTATCTTCTCGGTCATGCGTCAAATGAACGCGATGCGCACACCCCTCGCCAGCGTCCCCAGTCCGCCAGCTCCAATCGCTACGACACCAGCAATTCCCGTCAACAGCGCACCTGACACACGCAATGCATGGCCCCTTGGTCCGCGTGTTCCGCAATCGCGCGGCGCGGTGCTGCGCCATGTCGGACTGTGGGGACTACGAATGGCGGGCTGGCATTTTGAAGGCGCGATGCCCAACCTGTCGCACTTTGTGGTGATTGTCGCACCGCACACGTCAAACTGGGACTTCCCAATCGGCCTTCTGTCAAAATGGGCGTTGGGACTGACTGCTGGCTGGCTAGGGAAAGACACGTTGTTTCGTCCACCACTTGGCTGGTTCATGCGCGCGAATGGCGGCGTCCCGGTCGACCGGCACACGCAACAAAATATTGTCGAACAATCCGTGCAAGTATTTCGCTCGCACGCCGCGTTTGTTCTCGTACTCGCACCAGAAGGAACACGAAAGAAAGTAAGTGGATGGCGGAGTGGATTTTGGCATGTGGCGAAAGCCGCAAATGTGCCAATTTGCTGCGTGGCGTTGGATTGGGGCCGCAAAGTTGTTCGACTTGGGCCAACCGCCATGGCCACCGAGGATGACGCGGCTGTCGGCATCGCGCGCTTTCGCGGCTATTACGCTGGCATTCGCGGGTATAATCCCGCACACCAACCGTGAACATTCGTCGCTCGCGTCGCACAGGGCGTTTCGTGAGCCTGCTGCTGTTTTTTTGCGGAAGTGTGGCGGCGGCGCAAAGCACCGCGAGTCGTGCCGTACGCGCCTTGTTCGCGCCTGTCATCGACGGCAAAGCAAACGATGCGGTCTGGCAAACGGCAGCGCCCATTTCCGATTTTCGACAATTCGACCCCGGCGAAGATCAGCCAACCGCCTTTCGCACCGAAGCGCGGGTCGCGTACGATGATCACTATTTGTACGTGTTGGTGCGCGCATTCGATCCGCATCCGGACAGCATCAGCAGCTTGCTTAGTCGACGCGACGTGAAGACAGCGAGTGACGAAATCAAGATTATCATTGATGCCTATCACGATCGACGCACCGGCGTTGAACTGGCGATCAATCCGGCGGGTGTCAAACGAGATTTTTCCGTCTACTCAGACAACATAGAAGATCCGACGTGGGACGGTGTGTGGGACGCGGCCGCGCGCATTGACAGCGCTGGATGGGTCGCGGAGTTTCGCGTGCCATTCACTCAATTGCGTTTCACTGCAAAGGATGCGCATGAATTTGGGTTTGGGGTATGGCGCG
>JAYTTR010000588.1:0-12852 GCA_043744935.1 Gemmatimonadaceae bacterium | reverse complement strand
GAGAAGAGCGGACTTTTGTCCGCTCTTATCCGACTGCTGCCACTTACGTCGCTCAGCTTCAGGGATGCCGTCTATGCTACTGTCTGCGTTTGCGGCGAACAGATAGGTGGCGGATCTGTGACGACGCGAAATGTTGTCGTTCTTTTACGTGCGTATGTAGCTCGCACGACATGCGTTGGTTTTTCTTCCCCTTGAAGCAGATTTTGGCGGAAGTCGATCACTTGATGCGCTGACGCCACGGAGTAGCACGGTGAGCTTTCTCTGGTCATTTTTCCGCAGTGACACTACGCCCGCCTCACGGATTTCTACGTGACAGGTGCTTGAGGCGTCGGCGAAATGTAAACATCAGTAATTGCATCGCCTTCGATGGTCATCTTTACAGTGTCCCGTTTTGCCAGATCGGTTTGTCTGACACAGTGCGGCTCGCGGCGACGATCATCGACCTGCTTCAACGAACCGTTTCCAATCTCCGCTGTTGCGCGGCTCGATCTCATGTTAGGAAGCGCCCTGCTTCAAAAGCGCAAATGCTAATCCCTTGAAGACGTTCCCTCCTCCTTCCCTCGAAGAGGCGAGGGAGGTAGCGCAAAGTTCCGTACATAGCACCAAGCTGAGGTGCTCGCGACCGTTGGAGGGGTTCGGGGTTGGCTACCGCTGGGAGACTTTCGGTGGCCATGCAGTGTCCTGTTCGATTTAATGTGTCCCTCAGCCCGAAAAATCGGGGCGATGAACACATCAGCGAAATCAGTCAATTCCTGTATAGTAAGGAACGCTGTTTGCAATCATTTCGCATAGACAACACAATTGGTCGAGGCGGTGCATCACTATCAGCCGTTTCACGTCAAATGCTCGGTTTTAATCTTGGTTCGGGCCGACTCCGACGCTTGCGATTATGCTGCCCACTGTTCGGCTGATTTTTGCCAAATTTTCGAACATTGTACGGCCTACAAACGTCGAAAAAATCATAATTAAAACCTTCATGTCGGGTTTGAGACGGTGTGCCTCGAGCAGCAGCATCCTCGCAGTCTGCATCTGGCCCAGACGGGCCTCCTCGCGGGCCAGCGAGACTAATAGCTGTCCGAGCTCTGCTCGCAAACGACTTATAAACGCTTGGGGGTAGATCTCTGGTGTTCCCAGTGCGTCACGAGTCAGCGCAAGCCGCCCCCGCAACATCCCAACGTGGTCCTTGTGCGTGTTTGTTTGATGAATGCGCCAGCGCGTGAGCGGCCGATCAACAATAACGCTTGACGTCTGAACCATCAGCTTAAGAAAGCAGGCGACGTCTTCATTTAGCGTAATATTCTGGTTGAACATCCCGACTCGTAGCAATGCATCTCGCCGAATCATGGTAGCGCTCGGCAAAATAAACCAACCTGTTTGATGTATCTGTGCATCCAAGTCCGGAAAGTACAGAAATCCGTCCGTCGCAATGGTCGCCCGCAGCGCATCAAACCCTCGAGCGGGCGCATGCATGAAAGATGCGCTGGTAACCGTACCTCGTTCGTCAATAAGTTCGGAGTCTGTGATTATTAATACTGCATCGGGGAAGCGTTTCACCGCCTCGATCTGACGTTCAAGCTTCTCAGGATGCCACTCGTCGTCATGATCCATGAACGCCACATACGTGCCACTAGCCTTGATGATACCAGCGTTTCGTGCAGAGCACACGCCACCGTGCGCCATAGAAATGACTAACGCGCCCATTCTCTCCGCAATTGCGATAGAGTCATCGCTCGATCCATCGTCCACGACGATAATTTCGAGAGGGCGTGCAGTTTGCGCTCGTGCAGATGACAAAGCGCGCTCCAAGAAACGCGCACCATTAAAGGTGGCCATTACAACGGACACTTGAGAGCATGCTACCGGGTCGTCAGTTGCCCGATGCTGAAGATCTTTAGTGGTCTGTACAGCACTCATGCTTTATTCCGCAGTTGGAGCCATCTTGAACTGACGATCGCACAAAGGCACCGATTACCTCCGCCACGTTGGCGTTAACGGCCAGTCGTATTGAGGTAAGTATGGGAGCGACCCTTTAAGTGCAATACTATCTAGATAGAGTGCAAAGTGTTAGCATAGCTTCTCTTAACTTAAAACGATGGCCATAACGCGGAAGGCGCGACGATGTCGGCAGTCGTGCGACTGACAGATCTGTGTGGGCGTGTTGAGGACCCTGTTCACGCGCGGGCCGGTGGATTTTGGCGCTGTTTGAGACAAAGCGGCTGAATACGCAGGAGCGCGCATTGAGCAAGTACTCCGACGGGAAAGGCGCCTCTATGGAAGAGAAGCCGACGGTCCCTAAGTCAAACTTCGCGGTGACTGGTGTCTACGTCTACGATGAGCAAGTCACCGAAATCGCAGCCGCTTTTAAGCAATCATCTCGCGGTGAGCTGGAAATCACCGACGTCAATCGCGAATACGCGGATTTTTCATGGAACTTTTTCACGCGACCAAGTTTGCCGCATTGGGCTTGCCGATATCGTTTGAGCAAGACAACCACAGTCGATCAGGCAAAGACACGCTTCGTGGATTGCACCATCAACTACATTCGCCGCAAGGAAAGCTGATTCGTACGGCGGCAGGCAGAATCTTCGATGTAGCAGTCGACGTCCGACGTAGTTCGTCCAACTTCGGCAAATGGGTCGGTGTCGTGCTCGAAGGTGGAGACGGTCAACAACTCTGGATTCCGCCAGGCTTCGCGCACGGTTTTCTCGTGCTGAGCGAGACGGCTGACGTGTCGTACAAATGCACAACCGTGTACGATGCACCGTCCGACCGCGTCATCGCGTGGAATGATGCGGAGATCGCAATCGATTGGCCATTACCCGTCGGTGTTGTGCCTCGACTATCTGCCAAAGACTCGGCAGCGCCGACATTAGCGCTCGCTGAAATATTTGCGTGAATACGCTGCTGCTCTTTGGAGGCACGGGCCAAGTTGGTGGAGCGTTGCAGGCGCTCGCGCCAAATGATTGGATGATCGACTCGCCAACATCGCGAGAGGTCAACCTGTCGAGCGCCACGCAAATTGCGCAGTACATACAAACACGTCAGCCCTCAGTGATCGTGAACGCTGCCGCGTACACGAAAGTTGATGACGCAGAAACTGAGAGCGACGTTGCTTACGCGATTAACGCCGAAGCTCCAATGATAATGGCCGAGCAAGCGGGGAAGCTTCGTGCGCACTTCGTTCATGTGTCAACGGATTACGTATTTGATGGAAGCGGTACGCTCCCGTATCGCACCGATGCTGCGACACATCCGCTCAATGTGTATGGCGCCTCAAAGCTTGCGGGCGAACTGGCTGTCATATACGCCAACCCAGACGCGGCGATTGTTCGAACCGCTTGGGTGCATTCCGGCGGCGGCGTGAACTTCATCGCGACCGCAGTTCGTCTGCTGAGCGCCGGGAAATCCATGCGTGTGGTGGATGATCAAGTTGGCACGCCAACGAGGGCACAACACCTCGCGCGAGCACTGCTGTTGCTCGCGGGGAGGCCGGATATTTCCGGCTTGCTACATTTCACTGATGTCGGCGTTGCCACGTGGTACGACGTTGCTTGTTGTGTCGCCGAAACGCTGCGCGATGCCGGACGTCTCCCGGACGGAGTGAACGTCACTCCGGTCGACAGCAGCGCCTATCCTCGACCAGCAAACCGTCCGCAAGTGTCAATCTTAGACACGCACTCCACTCGTGAAAAAATCGGTTGGACGCCTCCACACTGGCGCGAAGGTGTTATCGCTTCCACCAAGGAATTGCTCGATGCGTAAACTACTCGTCACTGGTGGTGCCGGTTTTATCGGTGGGAATTTTGTTCATCATTGGTGTCGCGAACACGATGCCGATCGCGTGATCGTGTTGGATGCGCTCACGTACGCCGGTAATCGTGCAACGCTCTCCACACTGATTGCCGAGCAGCGCATCGAGTTTGTGCACGGGGACATCACTGATACGCTGTTACTCGATCGGCTTTTCCAAGAGCACGAGATCGACACCGTCGTCCATTTCGCGGCCGAATCGCACGTAGATCGTTCCATTGTCGATCCCGGCGCGTTCGTGCGAACGAACGTCGTTGGTACGCAGACGTTGCTCGACGCGGCGCGAAGGGCATGGCGTGTCGACGGCGTGTGGCGGGAGAACGTGCGCTTTCACCATGTGTCGACCGACGAAGTGTACGGCACTCTGGCGCCGAACGACCCACCATTCTCCGAGAAAACACCGTTCGCGCCAAACTCACCATACGCTGCGAGTAAAGCCGGTGCCGACCATCTCGTCCGAGCGTATGTCCATACGTACGGTATGCCGGCAACGATCAGCAATTGCTCGAATAATTACGGGCCATATCACTTCCCGGAAAAATTGATTCCGCTCATCATCGTGAATGCGCTCCACGGTCGTCCGTTGCCAGTGTACGGAGACGGTCGACAAATTCGTGATTGGCTCTTCGTCGAAGATCATTGTATCGCGATTGAGCAAATTTTGTTTGCAGATGTCGCGGGGCAGACGTTTAATGTTGGTGGACGCGCCGAGCACGTCAACATTGACATCGTGCGCCAGCTGTGCGCGTTGCTTGATGCACGCTTTGCGAGCGATACGACACTCGCCGCGCGATTTGTTGCGTGCCCAGCCGCGCGCGGCGTCGCGTGCGATTCGCTCATTACCTACGTGAAGGACCGGCCGGGCCATGATCGGCGCTACGCGATAGATCCAACACTCATCGCGACGACATTGGGCTTTGAACCACGCGAAACACTCACCACCGGCCTCGCGCGCACGGTGGACTGGTACTTAACCAACGAGTCATGGTGGCGCGCCGTGATGGATGGCAGCTACCGCGATTGGATCTCAAGCCAATACAGCGGCACGTCAACCTGAGATAGAAAGCTCGCGAGCGAGAAATTCGCAGTGGCCACGTTGAGGACATCGCTCGCACAGTGCAACGCGCGCACCGCACACCAACGCCCCAAGCTCCATCAGCGCCTGATTGTGCTCCCACGCTGCCATGCCGCCCCTCTCCGGTAACGTCGCCTCGGCGAGCGCCCACGCCAACCGCTGCCCTATCGAAGTTTTTGGCGAATACTCTGGGGCGAACACGCGCAGCAACACCCGCGACACGTTGGTGTCCACGAGCGGAGCGCGTTTCTCATACGCAAACGTGGCAATCGCGCCCGCCGTATACGCACCAATACCCGGCAGCTCGCGCAACAACGTGGTGTCACTGGGCAGCGTTCCCTCGGGCGCGTGCGCTGGCGCTACGGTGCGCGCTAACTTGTGTAAATTTCGCGCACGCGCGTAGTAACCAAGCCCTTCCCACTGCTCCAACACGCGACCGACCGGTGCTTTTGCGACGTGACGCAGGGTTGGAAACCGCGTAAGAAACCGATCGTAGTAGTCAATGACACGCGACACTTGCGTCTGCTGGAGCATCAGCTCCGAGACGAGGATATGATACGGATCACGCGTTTTTCTCCACGGTAAATCGCGTGCATTTTTGCGATACCACGCCCGCAATTTTCGACCAAACGTTTTGAGGTCAGATGCCTCAATCGCCGCGACAATAGCAGCGGCGATCTCGGCATGTGTTTGCTTGCGCGACGTTTTTTTACGACTCAGCTGACGGTCCGCGTTTTCTTCCGCAAGAAGTCCATCAATACAAATTGGCCGAGTGACATGGTGTTGGTGAAGTACGCCTTGCCGCGACTGATTTCGCTTACACGCTTGACGAATTCTACAAGTGCGCGATCGCGCGCGAGCATGAAGGTGTTGATCATGATGCCGCTCTTCCGGCACGCGGCTACTTCACGCAGTGTTTCGGCAATGACGTAGCCATCGAGACCCATCGAATTCTTGTACACTTGCCCATCAGGCATCGACAGTGCGCTGGGCTTGCCGTCGGTGATCATGATGATCTGTCGCATGTCTTTTTTCTGCGACATCAAAATGCGGCGCGCGAGTTTCAGTCCTTCGGCGGTGTTGGTGTGAAACGGACCAACCTGTGCCTTGGCTAGATTCGCGATGGGAATCTCTTCAGCAGAATCGTGAAAGAGCACCACGCGAATGGTGTCACCTGGGAACTGCGTGCGAATGAGATGACAGAGTGCGAGCGCGACTTTTTTAGCCGGCGTAAAGCGATCCTCACCGTACAAAATCATGGAGTGCGATGTATCCAGCATCAGGACGGTCGCGCAGCTCGATCGATACTCGGATTGCCGCACCATGAGGTCGCCGTAATCGAGGTCGATCGGCACTTCGAGCGAGCCAGTGCGCGCGAGGGCGTTGGCCAGCGTGCCGGGTACGTCGAGGTTGAGCGCGTCGCCAAATTCGTACGGTTTACTCCACGAATCCGACTCAACACCAGTCGACAATTGTTTTGTGTCATGACTTCCGATACTGGATTTCCCCAGTGAGCCGAGCAGATGGCGAAGGGTACGGTAGCCGAGGAAGTCGATGCCGCGATCGGTGAGGTTGAATTGCACGTCGTTGGCGGCGGCCTGACCGATTGAGCCTTTGCCGGTGACTGGTTGATGCGAGCCTGGAACGCGGGCGGGCTGATCGACGGTAAGCATGCCGTCTTTCACCAAGCGCTGCACCAAGCCATCGAGCAGTTCGGCCAACTTCTCTTCGGAGACTTCGTCGCCCTTTCCGCGTAACGCGTCCATCATCTCGGGCGTGAGTTGACCGCTTTCGATCAGCGCGTTGAGAATGGCTTGTTTGAGCGAGTCCATTGAACGGTCGCCGTCCTCCTGAGGCTCACCCCAATAGCCCTGCTCACCGCCCGCAAAGCCTGATTGCAGAAGGAAGTCGGCCAACTGGTCGAGCAGCGCCTGGAGGTCGACGGCGTCGGCCATCTGGGCGCTGAACTTGGTGTAGGTATGGAAGCGCATGGACGTTGGGAATGGGAAATGGAGAATGGGAGGTGGTGCCCATCCTTGCTACCAAACCGAGAAACACACGGTGCATGTTTCCATATTGAATGCATGTCTTTAGAGTCCCGTTCGCGCAATCCGTTCCGAGTGCTTCAAGTACATCGGAATTTCCGAATCTTCTGGATCGGGCAAACACTGTCCTTGGTTGGCTCGTGGATGCAAACCATGGCACAGGGATGGCTCTCGCTGCAGCTGTCGAATAATGTGTTTATTGTCGGACTCGTTGCGTCGGTCGGTGCGCTGCCGATTGTGGTGATGTCGATGCATGCCGGAGCGTTTGTCGATCGGGGCAATCGTATTCGTATCGTGCGCATCACACAAAGCGTCATGCTGCTGCAGGCGGCGGCTCTGTGGGCCTGCACGTGGCTCGGCGTCATATCGGTGCCGCTGTTGCTCGCGCTCGCGTTGGTGCAGGGGATGTGTAGCGCCGTCGAGATCCCGGCACGTCAGTCAATGATTGTTCAGCTTGTTGGACGAGACGATTTACAGCCTGCAATCGCGCTCAATTCCAGCGGATTCAATCTCGCGCGGATCATTGGTCCGGCCATTGGTGGAATTGTCATACATCGATTGGGTATTTCGTGGTGCTTTGGACTGAACGCGATCAGTTTCGTGGCGGTGCTGTGGGGACTGTTCATCATTCGCCTGCCGTCGCCCGAAGTGGTGCTTGAAACGCGGAGTGTTCGCGAGGCGTACCGCGAAAGTACCGAAAGTGCGTCAGCCGGATTGCGTCACTTGCTACAGCGAGGGCCGGTGCGTGATTTGCTCACGCTCGTGACGGTCGGTGCGATTTTCAGCGGACCGTTCATGACGCTTATGCCGGTGGTCGCGCGTGATCAACTGGGTCTTGGTGCCGACGGATACGGAGGCTTGCTCGCGTCAGTTGGAATTGGTGGATTGATCGGCGCGTTGCTGATCGCGGGGCCGGCGACACATTGGAAGCGCGGGCGAGTGATGATGACGACGGGCCTTCTTTTTCCGGTATTGCTGATTGCGTTTGCATTCACGACGGCACCAACCATGGCCAACATCGTGCTGCTCTTCACGGGCGGAACGATGATCATGTTCAACGCCCTCGGCAACGGCATCTTGCAATCGCTGGTGCCGGAAGAATTTCGCGGCCGATTGATGGCGTTTTATTCACTCCTTTTTGTCGGGTTGTCGCAATTGGTTGGCGCGTTCATGCTTGGTGCAGCGGCGCGGTTTGTTGGCGTCGCATGGGCGATGAGCGGCGGTGCGGTTGTGTCCCTCGCGTTCGCCCTGTGGACGTGGCGGTCGTCCCGATTGCAGGACTTATAACGCGAAGAATTAGACGAACGCATTTTTCACTGTGAGCAACCAGAGTGCACCGACGGATCCCGAGCTTGCGGAGGCGCACGTGACGACGCATCGAATTTTGTCGTCCTTCGATGGTAAAAAGACGAGTGCAGTTGGCGTTTGAAAAGGTGTGTGCACCGTTTTCATGCGCGCACCATAGGGCGACCAGACGGAAATGCACGCGCCGTCGTAGTGCGCGACCCAGAGATTGCCGTTCGCATCGACGGCCATACCATCAGGAAATCCTTCGTTAGCGTGCAATTGCGCGAAAGGCGTGCGCTTCGTTGGCGTGTCCTCGTCGATTCTGAACACCGTTCGACGCGGTGAGTCGGCGAGATAGGCACGACGGAGACGGTGATCAAATGCCGGTCCGTTACCGAATACGAGGTCGAACTGCAGCCGTTCGGTGTCACCAGTGTCAATGACGCGATACAAGCCTCCCAGTGGTGATCGGCCATCCAGGCTCATTGTGGTAAGCCATAGCGAGCCATCCGATGCCCAGGCGGCGTCGTTCACCCGGACAGAAGATGTGTCGAACTCCGCGATCGTGCACCAGGGCGTGTTTGTGGTGCTCTCAGGATCGAACACATTGAGGCTGTTCCCCTCCGCGACCACCAACTGGCCGTCTGTTCGTGCGGCTATGGCACAGAGCTCGGTCGAAAATTGGCAAGTGTTGTGAGCGCCGGTCCTCTCATGCCACACATGGAGCCGAGCGGTTGGGACATCGATCCAGAAGACACAATTGGTAGTCGATACCCATCGCGGATTCTCCGCGAGGGCCGCAGCGGGCGCTCCGAGATCATGCCAACGGGTGCCGTCAAACAACGATTGCAGTCGAGATCCCACTTTTCGATAGATAGACACTAGCGAAAAATGCCTTAACGATCACACTTGCAAACCGTCAAACTTTAGGCACTTCCTTGTCGAACTCGAGCCAAAAGTATTGTCGACCCATGACTAGACGTCTCGTGATCCGAAGTAGCGCAATCGTCTCCGAAATAATTGACGGAGAGGCGGTCATCATGAACTTGAAATCAGGTCATTATTTCAGTACGTCAGGTACAGGTGCGGTGCTCTGGAGTCTGATTGAAGGTGGTGCAAGTGATGCACAGGCAACGGCGGTACTGGCAGCGGCCCTTCTGACGTCGGAATCTGAAATTGCCGCAGAAATCGGAATTTTCGGTGACGCGCTGCTCTTGCACGAGTTGGTTGAGGCGACGGACTCCGAAAATGTCACGTGGTCTGGCGCCGCCGTGGACTTGCGTGGAAAATGGAGTGCGCCGGTGCTCGAGGTATTTACAGATATGGAAGATTTGTTGACGCTGGACCCGATCCATGACGTCGCTGAATCGGGTTGGCCAACGCAGCGACCTGTCGGCGACGCGCCGTGATCTCGACGATTATCCCGTGCTACAACGCGGCTCGCCACCTCGCAGCGGCGATCGAAAGTGTGCTGGCGCAGACGGTACGTCCGGACGAAGTCATCATTGTTAACGACGGTTCGACGGATGGGAGTGATCGTGTGGCTGCGCGTTTTGGTGGCTGCGTGCGAGTTATTTCGCAAGGTAAATTAGGTGTCAGCAGCGCGCGCAACGCGGGCCTCGACGCTGCACGCGGAGACCTGATCACTTTTTTGGATGCGGACGATTTATGGCCTGAACACTCTCTCGCGAGTCGGCTGGCGATGCTCGCGCCCGATGTGGGCATGGTGGCAGGAAAAATGGAGTCGTTCATGAGTGACGAGCTCACGAACAAGGAGCGTTCCACGATGCATCTCGCAGATGTGGCGTTTGGCAGGGTGGCGGGTGCACTACTGGTGCGACGCACAGTTTTTGATACGGTGGGTGGTTTCAATGCTGGCTTTTCCATGGGCGAAACCCTCGACTGGGTTTCACGAGCTAGTGCAGCTGACACGCCCACCGCGTGGGCGGACTGCGTAGTCCTCCTTCGACGCGTCCACGCGAACAATTCGGTGCATCGTTCGGCAGAATTGAAGCGTGAATACGTGCGCGTGCTCCGTGCTTCACTTGCCCATCGAAGAACGCATGATCTCGCTGTCGAAGGTGGTTCGTGATGGAGCACGCGCGAACGAATGGGCCGGGGGATGGTCGCCTGTGGCCAAACGACGAGCAAGAATTGTTGCTGCAGTCTGCGCTCGCGCCGGATGATCGTGCGGTGTCAGCGTTCACCGAATGGTGCGGTCGCGTGGACATTGACGAGGCGCTTGATTGGGCTTCGCTTCGACTGCTCCCACTGGTGTACTCCAAGCAGTTGCGAAATCACGTGAATGCCGCGTTGATGGGTCGCTTAAAGGGTGTATACCGACGCGCGTGGTATGAAACGCATACGCTTTTTCAACGGGTGGCGCCAACGGTCGCAGCGCTGCACGATGCGGGCGTCCCGGTGTTGTTGCTTAAGGGCACGCCGTTGGTACTGGCGTACTATCGCAATCATGCGCATCGACCAATGTCGGACGTCGACATTTGTGTTTCACACGCAGATGCCAAGCGAGCGATCCAAGTTGTTACGTCGCTTGGATGGACACCAACATCCGTTTCAACCGAAGATCGACTGCGGTTTTTCCACGCGCTGCAATTTATTCATCCCGACGGTGGCGAACTGGATTTGCACTGGCATGTGATGGTTGAAACGCAAGACGATTCACTCGACGATCTCTTTTGGGCTGCTACCGAAGCGCTCGATTTTCTTGGGACGCCTACGCGCATGCTCGCGCCAACCGAGCAATTTCTGCACACCGTTTTGCATGGCATGCGTTGGAACGAAGAGACGCCGGTGCGTTGGATTCCAGACGCGCTGACGATATTGTATACGCGTGCTGACGCGATCGATTGGGATCGATTTGTAACCATCGCGAAGCGACTCAAGGTGTGTCTTCGCATCCGAATTGCCATTGACTATCTGACGCGGGTGCATGATGCGAAGGTGCCCTCCCACGTGCTGTCGGCACTGTTCTCGGCACGACAGACGCTTGTAGAGCGCATTGAGGCATCGGTGATTCTGCATGATGAACGGCGATGGCAAGGGAACGTGTGGTTGTATCACTGGTCCATCCTTGCTGATCTTGCGCGAAAGGTGGATCCGGGGCTATCACTGCTGCGATTTCTTCGCACGTATCCGCACTACCTTCGATTCCGCCTTGACCTGAGTGGCCGCCGTGAATTGATCGCCTTTGTTTTTCGTGCCGTGGGGCGACGAGTACTCGGCCGTAGCCGCCGCCAATTGGCGTAGCAATGCATACAAGAAAGCAGCCATAGCGCATGCAGCAAACAAATCCTCACCGCGTAGACGACCCCGTTCTGCCCGAGATTGCGCAGGCGAATTTTTTTGCTGCGACGCTTGCGCGAACTTTAGCGGTTGAAGAAGTCGCGATCCCGATGTCTGTCTCTCTGAGCATCGCCGACACGACGGTGCGGCTGATTTTTGCCGGACCAGCAATTGCCACGCTCTTTCTGCCTGCGCTCGAACACCTACGCACGATTGATCAGCCAACGCATGATCTGACCTTGCATCTCTGGGACAGCGCCTCGACGGGAATATCGATGATTGACCCGCCAGTGACCAGTGATTGTTTCACGCATCGCGGTGATATATGGGGCATGAACAGCGTGCGGTATCGCAGCGCCTTTCACTGGGGCGAATGCTCTTTGAACCTGCTTGATGTTGAGCAGCGAGAAGGCGTGTTTTGGATTCCGACAACCGCGCAGTTGCCATTTTGGTGCATCGCGTCGCCATTGCGCACGCTCTTCCACTGGTGGCTGGAAAGCCAGGGTGGTCAGTTGCTCCACGGCGCAGCCGTGGGTGACGAATCGGGTGCCATGCTCATCCTCGGCAAGGGTGGCGTTGGTAAGTCGACGACAGCGCTCGCGTCATTACTGTGCGGCTTGGAATACATCGGAGATGACTATCTCGCAGTTCGCTTGGACCCAGAACCTCGCGTATTCAGTCTCTACAGCACGGCCAAACTTGATCGCGCCCAAATGGATCAATTTCCGGAATTACTGCCGCTTGTCTCGAACACGGGCTTGAATGCAAATGAAAAGGCCGTTGTGCAGCTGATGCCCGAATTCGCATCGCAGGTCGTACGGTCATTACCGTTGAAGGCGCTCGCAATTCCGGCCTTTGCCGATGCAGCGAGTTCGACATTCGCACCGGTAAATCAGGTCGCACTCCAGCGCGCGGCGACGTTTACGACTATGTCGCAGTTGCCGCAAGCCGGCGCATATTTGCATGCGTTTATGCAACGGCTTTCGACGGCTGTTCCTGGCTTTCAATTGCAACTGGGCCGAGATCTTCGCGCCATTCCGACTGCTATCAGGGCGCATCTGGCTGATACGAATGTGCCGATTGACGCCATGAAACGATCAGCCAGCGCGATGCGCGACCGACCGCTAGTCTCGGTGATCGTACCGGTCTACAATGGCGCGCGCTTTCTCGTGGATGCCGTCCGATCAATTCTCGCACAAGAATATGCGCCGCTCGAGATCATCATCGTCGACATTGCTACGCACTACGGCGATAACTTAGCCGAAACTATTATCAAAGTTGTGGGACTCCGTTGGAACTCAGCCGTGATTCCAACCGCTCAGGCTACGCCGG
>JAYTTR010000587.1:0-12935 GCA_043744935.1 Gemmatimonadaceae bacterium | reverse complement strand
AATAATTTCACCGGTGAGCAAAAGGCGGAGGGCGGCACCACGACCGATCAATCGCGGGAGCCGCTGCGTGCCACCGTAGCCAGGCACAATGCCTAACTTGGCCTCTGGCTGACCAAGCTTTGCGAATTCGCTGGCGATGCGCACGTGGCAGGCCATGGCCAGCTCGCATCCGCCGCCCAGCGCGAAGCCGTTGATAACCGCAATCGTGGGCTTGGGGGAGGTCTCGAAGCGTCGGAAAATCACTTGTCCTGCGCGTGCGCGGAAAACGGCAGCCAGTGGCGTTTGGTGCGCCAACTCCGTGATGTCAGCGCCCGCAACAAACGCGCGACCAGCGCCGGTCAACAGCACACCGCCCACATCGTCGCGCGCAATCGCTTCGTCGATAGCGACACCCAACTCGGCGATCGTTGCATCGTTCAGGGCGTTCAACTTGTCGGGGCGATTCACCGTGATGGTCGCGATGCGATCGACGACTACAAATGTCAGAAACTGGTAGGACATGCGAAGTCCGGGCAGGCGAGGAAATTGGGTCAGACGATACGCGCCGACGGGGAATGGGCTGTGCGGAAATCTAGCGTTGCGCTACGTTTGCGCCGTGCTCCTCACCCCTGCCGTCGGCTGGTCGCCCAACCATCGCGCCTTGCGTATTCTCGACCAACGCATGCTGCCTGGCGCGGAAGTGGTGCGCGACCTGTACACGATCGACGACGTGGTCGACGCGATACAAACGCTAGCCGTTCGCGGTGCGCCGGCCATCGGGATTGGCGCGGCGATCGGTCTCGTTGTGGCGTTGCGAACGGCGGCCGACGACAGCGTGACAGAAACGCGCGCGCACTTGCCAGCCTTTGCGAAACGGTTGGAAGCATCACGCCCAACGGCCGTGAATCTGTCGTGGTCGCTCGAGCGCATGCGCAGACGCGCCGCAACGGCAACGGATGCAACGCTGCTTCAGGCGTTGCACGACGAGGCGAATGCAATTCTTGTGCAGGATGTGGCGATGTGCGACGCGATTGGCGCGCACGGGCTGGTGTTGATCCCCGATGGCGCGCGAGTGCTGACCCATTGCAATGCGGGTGCGCTTGCGACCGCAGGTATCGGAACGGCGCTTGCACCGGTATACACGGCGCATGCCGCGGGACGACGGGTGCATGTCTATGCCGACGAAACACGACCGTTGCGGCAAGGCGCGCGTCTCACTGCGTGGGAACTGCGCCGCGTCGGCATTGAGGTGACGGTGCTTCCCGATGGTGCCACGGCATCATTGCTGCGCTCGGGTGCCGTCGACCTCGTGCTCGTCGGTGCAGATCGCATCGCTGCAAATGGAGATGTCGCGAACAAAATCGGCACGTACGGCGTGGCGCTCGCAGCGCGCGCGCACAATGTCCCGTTTTACGTAGCGGCACCGGGGAGTACGATCGACGCGGCAACGGCCAACGGGGCCGCAATCGAAATTGAATTTCGTGACGAGAGGGAACTCGGAGAACTGCCTGTCGGCGTACACGTGTGGAATCCCGCCTTCGATGTCACACCGCGCACGCTCGTGACGGGATATCTCACCGATCGCGGGTTTGTCGAACCGCCGTTTCTCACGTGAGCAACCGCGCATGACCTACGTACTCGCGATTGATCAAGGCACTACTGGCACAACCTGTCTTGTCGTCGGGGCGGATGGGCGAGTCGTGGGACGTGGATATCACGAAATTACACAGTACTATCCGCAGCCCGGTTTTGTAGAGCACGACGCCCTCGAAATTTTGACGCACACGTTCGCGGCAGCGCGGGAAGCAATCGCCGATGCGTGGCAACGCGAACGCGCGGTGCCCAAGGCCATGGGCATCACCAATCAACGCGAAACCATTGTGCTTTGGGACCGCAGCACCGGACAGCCAGTACACCGCGCCATCGTCTGGCAGGATCGCCGCACTGCGGATCGTTGCGCGCGCCTCGCGCCGCACGCGGAGATGATCGCGCGTCGCACTGGACTGGTGACTGACCCGTACTTCAGCGCAACGAAGCTGGAGTGGCTGCTCGCGCTGCCTGGTGTCGCCGAACGTGCGACACGCGGTGAGCTCCTGGCCGGCACCATCGATACCTGGCTGATGTGGAACCTGACAGGAGGCGAGGTCCACGCGACCGATCACACCAACGCGTC
Organism: Gemmatimonadaceae bacterium; assembly: GCA_043744935.1. GTDB lineage: Bacteria > Gemmatimonadota > Gemmatimonadetes > Gemmatimonadales > Gemmatimonadaceae > Gemmatimonas. The sequence continues at coordinate 10,783 of JAYTTR010000587.1, read as the reverse complement.
GCGCACCATGCTGTATGACATCAATGCGCGGGCATGGAACGACGAGCTCTTGACGCTCTTTGGCGTGCCACGTGCACTGTTGGCTGATGTGCGGACATCCAGTGGGGACTTTGGAGTTACCCGCATTCAACCGCTAGGTATCGCACTACCTATTCGCGGTGTCGCAGGCGATCAACAATCCGCACTGTTTGGACAAGGCGGCTGGCGCGCGGGCAGTGGGAAAAATACCTATGGCACAGGCGCGTTTTTATTAGTGAATGCTGGCGCGCATCGCCCGGTCCCACGCCAAGGGCTGCTCACCACCATCGCCTGCGACGCCACCGGAAATCCGGTTTTCGCACTTGAAGCGTCGATCTTCATTGCCGGTGCCGCAGTTCAGTGGCTGCGAGACGCGCTAGGTCTCTTCACGTTCGCGTCAGACAGCGAAGCGCTCGCGAGAAATCTCACGAGCAACGACGGTGTGTATTTTGTGCCCGCTCTGGTCGGACTCGGCGCACCTGACTGGGAACCCGGCGCACGCGGCACGATCGTCGGCTTGACTCGCGGAACCACCGGTGCGCATCTCGCACGCGCGGCGCTCGAAGCGATGGCGTTCGCAACGTTGGACGTGTTGGGTGACATGCGTACCGACGGCGATGACGATTTAACCGTGCTTCGCGTAGACGGTGGAGCATCAGGAAACGACTGGCTGATGCAATTTCAGGCCGATGTGCTCGGGGTTCCCGTCGAACGCCCGGACATCGTGGAAACCACCGCGCTCGGCGCCGCCGGATTGGCGGGAATTGCCACCGGCGTCTGGCCGGACGCTGAATCGTTCCTGTCGGCACGTCAGTTTACCCGGTTCGTCCCCGGTCAGGGGCGCGACGCAGCGGTTGCATCGCACAAGGGTTGGCGCAGAGCCGTCCGCGCGGCGTTGTTCTGGGCACGCGACACCGATGGATGACGAATTGCCCGGATGACGAATTGCCCGACGTGGGGTATCATTCAGGAACTACGCGGCTTGAAAACTCGTGACCGCAGGACGGCATCATGAAGGCTCGGACGAAGTTTCTTGTTGGTGGTGCATTGGTGCTCGGCACCGCCAGTTATCTCATGGCCAGCTCGATCAACGAGACGGCACAGTATTATCTCACGCCCACTGAATTGTTTGCGAAAGTCGCGTCGAATCCGCGCTTTGTGAACACGGGGGTGAAAGTTGGAGCGCGCGTTGTGAGTGGCACCATCGTGCGCGATCCATCCGGCCGTTCGCTCGATTTTAAAATGACCGACGGCTCGCGCGAGTACATGGTGCACTACAAGGGCATCGCGCCCGACACATTTACTGATGGTGTCGATGTGGTCGTCGAAGGGCGACTCGATTCCAACGGCACCTTTCAGGCGACCACGTTGTTGGCTAAATGTGCATCGCGTTACGAAAACGCTCCCGACAAATACCGCGAGACGCCCGGCTATCAGGGCGCTGCAACTCCGCGCGCTTAAGCGCGAGGTCCCATGATTCTTGTTGGTGAGCTGTCACTCTGGGTTGCTTTGTTGATGGCAGCCTGGACGACAACCGTGTCGTTCTCCGGCGGTATGCAAGGCCGTCAGGATTTAGTAAAAAGTGGCGAACGGGCCATGTATGCGACGTGGGCGTTCACGATGCTCGCCTCAATTGGAATTTGGACTGCGCTGTTTTCGCACGACTATTCGATCAAGTTCGTGGCGTCGCACACCAGTTCGAATTTACCCAAGATTTATACGTTCACGGCGTTCTGGGCCGGCCAATCCGGCTCCATGCTGTTCTGGTCTCTTATTCTGACCACGTACGCCGCCATTGCCGTCGTCACCAATCGTCGAACGAATCGCCAAATGATGCCGTGGGTCACCGGCACGCTCGGCGTCATCTCGCTCTTCTTTTTGATGACGATGTGCTTTGGTGCAAATCCATACGAACGACTCGACTGGATTCCGCCCGATGGACGCGGCATGAATCCGCAGTTGCAAAATCCGGGCATGGCCATCCACCCACCGATGCTCTACCTCGGTCTTGTGGCCACGGCCATTCCCTTCGCGTTTGCGATTGGCGCGCTCATTTCGCGGAAGCTTGACGCCGAGTGGTTAAGCGCTGTTCGACGGTGGGCGTTGTTGTCCTGGTTTTTTCTGACCATTGGTATTGTCCTCGGCATGTGGTGGGCGTACGTCGAACTCGGGTGGGCGGGCTACTGGGCGTGGGACGCCGTTGAGAATTCGTCATTCTTGCCGTGGTTGACTGGTACGGCGTTCCTGCATTCCATCATGATTCAGGAAAAGCGCGGCATGCTGCGGAAGTGGAACGTCACGCTCGTAGTGACCACGTTTCTGCTCTCGATTCTTGGCACCTTCATCACGCGCAGCGGCATCATTGAAAGCGTGCACGCGTTTGCGCAGTCGCCGGTGGGCAACTGGTTTTTAGGATTTCTCATTTTGGCCACATCACTCACGGCCTACCTCGTCTCGACCCGTTTGAAAGATTTGCAGGCGAACGCCGAGTTGGAGAGCATGGTCAGCCGTGAGGCAGCGTTTTTGTACAATAATCTAGCGCTGGTTGGCATCTGCTTTGCGACCCTGTGGGGCACACTCTTTCCGATATTATCGGAAGCCGTGAAAGGCGAGAAGATTACGGTGGGTCCGCCGTTCTTCAACGCGGTCAATGGCCCGCTTGGACTGCTGCTATTGGCACTGACCGGTATCGGTCCGCTGATCGCATGGCGTCGTGCCTCGCTGTCCAATTTGCGTCGACAGTTCACGTGGCCGGTCACGTCCGGCCTGGTCGCGCTGGCGGTGCTGCTGTCGCTCGGCATGCGCAACTTCTATGCGCTCGTCTCTTATACGCTGGCCGGATTTGTTTTCGGTACTATCGGTCAGGAATTCATCAAAGGCGTTGGTGCGCGACATCGCATGTACAGCGAAGGATTTTTTATCGCGTTCATGCGGCTCATCGCTCGAAATCGCCGACGCTACGGTGGTTACATCGTACACTTCGGTGTCGTCGTCATTTTCTGCGCGTTCGCGGGTTTGATGTTCAAGAAAGATCTCGCGGCGACGGTGAAGACGGGCGAAACCATCAAGGCCACGGACTCCTACGGACATCAGTGGGCGTTTACCAGTCAGGGTATTTCACGATTCGAACAGCTCAATCGCAGTGTGTTGGCTATCACGTTCAATGTGACGCGTGACGGGAAGCGCATGGGATTGTTGTCGAGCGAGAAGCGACAATACGTCGATAGTCGCGGTGAGAAGTCGTTCGAGGCGTCAACCGAAGTGGGCCTGCTCGAGTCACCGGCGCAGGATGTCTATATGGTGTTCACCGGTGCCGTCGACAATGAAACTGCGGCGGTGCACATCAACTTCAACCCGCTGGTGTGGTGGGTGTGGTTTGGCGGTATCATGATGGCCTTTGGTGGACTCATCGTGATGTGGCCGCAAGCGCAACGTGAGCGTGAGAGCGGATACGTCGCGGTGCTTCCGGCGTCCAGCGAGCGGGAATTGGCTGGGGCGGGCGCGTGAGTATCAAGCACCGATCGGCGGAGGGCGGCGCGATACTGCGACGCGAGTTCATCACGTCGATTGGCCGCGGCGCTGCATTGGTCGCCGTTGCGTCGTCCGTGAACGCAGTGGTTGTTCGCCGAGTGCTTGCGCAAACCACCACTACCGCATCGCCAGCGCTAACACCGCAAACAACGCAGTCGGCCGCGAGCAACGTCGAGATGACGTCCGATTCGTACAAGCCCGTGCGCCGCGCGCCGAAGGCCAATCCCATCAAGCAGATGGACGCAAAGCAAATCGAGGCATTTGAGCGCGAGCTCTCATGCCCGTGTCCGTGTACGCTTGATGTGTATACCTGTCGCACCACCGACTTCAACTGCGGTATTTCGCCGGCGGTGCATAAGGACGTTCAAACACTGGTGGATGGTGGCTATAGCGGCGACGAAATCATGGCTGCGATGACGGACACGTACGGCGACTTCATTTTAATGACGCCGCGCAAACAAGGTTTCAATCTGCTCGCATGGTTCGCGCCATTCGCGGCGATCGGTGTCGGTGCTGTTGCTATCGGTGCGCTATTGCGTTCGTGGCGTCGAAATGCCGATGCGGCGACGACCGCGCGCGAAGTTACTGCCGCGAATGCGCTGTCAACGCGTTCAGCAGAGACGCCGTCCACTCCCGACGCAACACCCGACGAACTTGCTCGTTTAGAATCCGCAGTGCGCGACGGCGGTCGCTGATGGCGATCGCCATCCCGATCGGCGCTATACCGCTTGCGGTCGGCACATTGCTGGCGCTCGGCGGCCTCACACTGGTACTATCGCCGCTGGTGAACGACGGCTCGGACAAGGCCATTCGGCCGCCGGTCAAAGCACCGGTGGATGGTGAGCCGCAGGAGGCAACAGATGGTGCCGTTGCGGCCCTGCGCGAGATTGAGTTTGATCGCGAAACGGGAAAGTTGTCCGACAGTGACTATTTCGAATTGAAGACGCGCTACACGAAAGCCGCGCTGGCTGAATTGCGCGCATCGTCGGGACGCGCTGGCGGTACCCGCGATGCCGTTACGGCGACGCTCGTTGATCCGGTTGAAGCGGCGATTGGTCGCGCGCGCGCAAATCAGAAATCGTGCGTCGATTGTGGACCGCGCAACGAACCTGATGCAACTTATTGCTCAAACTGCGGTCGCTATTTGCTGCGCAACTGCGCGCACTGTGGAAACCAGATCGATCTCATCAGCTCGCACTTTTGTTCTGCGTGTGGAGATGACTTGGTCGCCGCGTAGCGCTTGTGCGGTCGAGCGCGATGCACTCACGCCCGTTCGAGCGACTCCAATCGCCGCCGCGCCATCATCAGCGGACCAGCCGTGCCAACCAGGCACAGCACGGCTGCTGTAGCAAACGGTAGCGCCAACGCCGATGGATCGCGCGCCCAACCGAAATGCGCAGCCACCACAAAAGTAGCTGCAGGTTTCCCCGTGAGAAATGCGACCGCACCAATGAGAACAATCGCCGACATCATAAACAGCAGTCCGCCGAAGGACGTTGGTATTTGCGCCGCATTTTCACTATCGAATCGCGGATAAAACGTGCCGTAACTCAAGGCAAGCGCCGTGAGCGGAAATACGAGCGCCGTAATGGCACTCAACGACACCAACTGAACAAACGGTTTAACGCCCAGCATCGCGTTGGTTACGCCAACAAGAATCAGCGCTAGGAACAGCAATGGCAGCGCACCCACCCAAAATTTGGCCCACAACAAGTCGCGCATCGACAATGGACTTGATTGCAACAGCCAAAGCGCACGTCCCTCAAGACTGACACTCGGAAACACAAATCGAGCGGCGATGGAGGCGAGGACAAAACCGGCCAATGCGAGATTCAGAAATGGAATCACGTTGCGTAGAAGCGCAGTGATACCCTCGCCCGACAGAGGCAGATAGCGCACGTTCGCCACGTACACCACCACCAACACCGCCAGCATCACGAGTTGCGACCACTGCGTGCTGTCCCGCGCAAATACGCGTAGCTCTTTCAGCACGAGCTCGCGCCGTGTCGGGCCAAACATCAACAGCGCTCGGTCAAACCACGATCGATGCACGACGGATGCGCCCCGACGATTCGCGCCTTCCTGCGCCTGGCTGAACCCTCGCGCCCATCCACGCGCATGCGCGGCTCCGCCCAACGTCACAAGCACCAATGCCACACTCCACAGCTCAAGCACGGGCAGCCACACCGGCGCATGCTGTAACCACCCCATCATCGCACCACTCACCCATTCACTCGGCAACACCGGTGACGACGGTGCGTCAAGCGACGCGACAAATTGCATGAAATTCTGGAATCCCTCGGGTCGGGCCAGCTGTTCCGGACGCGCTGCACGAAACAACAAGAGCAATCCGGCAACCGACAACGCCGTAATCACGCTCAACAAATCCCGTGTGCGACGCGCCGGAAACACGTTTACCAGCAGCAACGTGATCGCCGACCCAGCCGCCGCAGGAATAACCAGAAAGGGAACAATCACCGCGAGCATGAACGGCATGAACAACACGGTGGCGTGGTAGGCAACGCCATACGCTGTCACAATCGGTACGAGCAGTAACCCCACCATCCAACTCGAATGCAAAGCTGTTTCGGCCAGTCTCGCCAAGTACAACACGCGTGGGCGCACTGGAGCAGCCGCAAACTGGTCAAGATCCCGCGAGAGAAAAAAATTTGACAGCGACGCAATAATATTGGACAAGAGCAAAATCGATCCGAACGACAGCAGCATCATCGACAGTAATTTTGCCGCGAGCAAATCCCCGATCGTGTCAGTGCTGCGAAAATAGCGGAGCAGCTTGAGCGCAAGTACGAATATCGCGAGCCAAAACGCTGTGCCAAATATCGCAATCACTATGGTGCGTTGCACGTCGCCGCGTTCGACCGTCCGCCACCGATGTCGCGCCATCTGTTGCTTCGGTGCGAGCACATCACCCACCGTCGCCGCACGAAACACCGCTGCACGGTCATGCATCGAGCACGTCCACAAGTTCACGGGCGACATTCTCGCCAGTCAGTCGCAGGAAGATGTCCTCCAGTGCTTCATCGTCGCCTGACACGCCGCGCAGCTCCTCCAGTGATCCACATGCCACCAATTCGCCGCGTTGCATAATGCCGATGCGGTCACACATCGTCTCCGCAATTTCCAGCGTGTGCGTCGACATCATCACCGTGTGTCCACGGCGCGTGTACTCGCGGAACAGATCCTTTAAAATTTTCGCAGACTTTGGGTCCAGGCCCACCATCGGTTCGTCCACCACAATCACCGGTGGTCGATGCACAAACGCACTCGCGATAATCAATTTTTGGCGCATCCCGTGGCTGTAACTTTCGACGAGTTCGTCGCGCCACCCCTCCAAGTCAAACAGCGCCAAAAGCTCCTGACCGCGACGATCCACATCTGCGCCATGTTCGCCGTACAGGGCGGCAGAGAAACGCAGAAACTCCATGCCGGTGAGTTTTTCGTAGATAAACGGGCGATCCGGAATGAATCCCAATGCTCGTTTCGCGAGTATCGGGTCCGCTCGCAAGTCGTGCCCGGCAATTCGCACCGAACCTGCCGTTGGTTGGAGAATGCCGGCAATCATGCGCATCGTCGTTGTCTTGCCCGCGCCATTCGGACCGAGAAATCCGAACAACTGTCCCCCCGGCACCACGAGGTCCAGCGAACGAACTGCGGTAAACGTGCCGTAGCGCTTCGTGAGCGACGCGATTTCGATCATGAGTAACCAGCCAGAGGACAGGAGCGCCGCGCAGGCGCATGTGATGTACTTGACGTGCTCACTAGCCTTCACTAGACGACCAACGGTGCTCGGACCGTCACGGATGCGAAGAACGCAGGCCGGGATGGTGACAGATCGTGCCAGCCGGGGTTGTATCCACCCTCGGCGTCTCACAGCTTGCATGTCTATGTCTGAACTGGAGCACAAGCCAAAACCGTCCGATGCGCTCATCGTGCGCGGTGCGCGCGAGCATAATCTGCGCAACATCAGTGTCACCATTCCGCGCGACAAACTCACGGTCGTCACGGGGTTGTCAGGCTCGGGCAAGTCGTCGCTCGCGTTCGATACGATTTACGCCGAAGGGCAGCGTCGCTATGTCGAGTCATTGTCGGCGTATGCGCGGCAGTTCCTGGGGTTGATGGAAAAGCCCGACGTCGATGCCATCGAAGGACTGTCACCCGCCATCTCAATCGAGCAAAAGTCGGCCGGTCACAATCCGCGTTCGACGGTTGGGACGGTCACGGAGATTTACGACTATCTCCGACTGCTTTACGCACGCGCTGGAACTCCGCATTGCCCCAATTGTGGACGAGCGGTGCAACGACAGAGTCCCGTGCAAATTGCGGAACTCGTACTCGCTTGGCCCGAGGGTACTCGCGTTGAAGTGCGCGCTCCGCTGGTGCAGGAACGGAAGGGAGAATTTCGAGAACTGTTCGAAAGCGTCCGCAAGCAAGGATTCGTACGCGCCGTCGTTGATGACGAACTGATCGAACTCGCCGATCCGCCAAAACTGAATAGACGCAGCAACCACTCGATCTCGGTTGTGGTCGACCGACTGGTTGTGCGCGCTGATGATCGTGGTCGCATCACCGACTCACTCGAAACTGCGCTTCGGCTCGCCGACGGACTCGCCGAAGTCGTACGCTACGACGGCGAAGAGCCCGCCACTGAAATGTTTTCCGAACGATATGGCTGTCCAACGTGCGGCATTTCCATGCCGGAACTTGAGCCACGCCACTTCTCGTTCAACTCGCCATTCGGCGCGTGCGAAACGTGCAGCGGACTCGGCACCACGCGTACCGTGAGCGAAGAGCTCATCCTCGGCGACCATAGCCTTTCGATCCTTGAAGGCGTCGTGCTGCCATGGGGAGAGCCCGATGGGTATCTGCGCAAAGTGATACTACCGGGGCTCGCCAAACAGCTCGGGTTCGATCTCAACGCACCGTGGGGAAAAATCCCCGCCGCCGTGCGCAAGGAATTGCTGCACGGCGTTGCTGGCACGACGCCGCGCATACGAAAGGCGGTGAAAAAATCAGCGCGCGGCTCAATGGCAAAAACCGCCGCCAAAAAAGCCAGCGCCGAAAGTACGTGGGAAGGCATCGTTGGACATGTGCAGCGTCGCTACGACGAGACAAGCTCCGATTCCGTTCGCATCGACCTCGAAGCGTACATGGTTGCGGCGGCGTGCCCCGCGTGCCACGGCCGCCGCCTGCGCCCCGAATCATTGGCCGTCACGTTGCACGGCCGAAATATCGGTGAAGTTGTTCAGCTGAGCGTGATCGATTCGATGGCATTCTTTGAGAGCGTCCCCGTGCGTTCGGCCAATCATCCTGGTCTCGATGCCGGCATCGCTGGGCCAATTCTCAAAGAGGTACGCGAGCGGCTCAAGTTTCTCGATGATGTGGGACTGGACTATCTCACGTTGAATCGCAGCGCCGAATCGCTGTCGGGGGGTGAAGCGCAACGCATTCGATTGGCAACACAAATCGGTTCGCGACTGGTTGGCGTGCTGTACATCCTTGATGAGCCGAGTATCGGTTTGCATCAGCGCGACAACGGTCGATTGTTGAACACGCTGAAACAATTGCGCGACCTCGGCAACACCGTGATTGTGGTTGAGCACGACGAAGAAACCATTCGAGATGCGGACTACCTCATTGACCTTGGACCGGGCGCTGGAAAGCACGGCGGCGAGGTGATTGCGCAGGGCAGTGTTGAGGAAGTGATCAACACGCCCGCGTCGATAACGGGTCAGTATTTACGAGGCACACGCAGCATTCCGGTGCCGGAGAAGAGGCGCGCGATGGACCCCAAACGCGTGCTCATAGTGCAGGGCGCGCGCGAGCATAACTTGCGCGACGTCACCGCTGAATTTCCGCTCGGACTTTTTGTGGCGGTGACGGGTGTCTCTGGCTCCGGCAAGTCAACGCTGGTGACGGACATTCTGCAGCGTCATCTGTCGCGATATTTTTTCCGCGCGCGCGTCATTCCGGGGCTCCATGATCGCATCACGGGTCTCGAGCATCTCGACAAGATTATCGACATCGATCAAAGTCCAATTGGCCGGACGCCACGCTCGAATCCGGCAACGTATACCGGTGTGTTCACACCGGTGCGCGAACTGTTTGCGGAACTTCCGGAATCAAAGATTCGCGGCTACGGACCAGGACGTTTTTCATTCAATGTGAAGGGTGGTCGATGCGAAGCGTGTCAGGGAGACGGCCTCGTAAAAATCGAGATGCACTTTCTCCCCGACGTCTTCGTGTCCTGCGACGTGTGCAAGGGCAAGCGCTTCAATCGCGAGACGATGGAAGTGCGTTTTCGCGGCATGAGTATCGCCGACGTGCTCGACCTCACGGTCGAAGAAGGGTGCACGGTCTTTGAGAATCAGCCGCGCATCTCGATCAAACTCGAAACACTGCGCGACGTTGGCCTGGGATACATCCATCTGGGACAGAGCGCGACGACGCTGTCTGGCGGGGAGGCCCAACGCGTCAAGCTGGCCACCGAGTTGTCCAAGCGCGACACCGGCCGCACGCTGTACATCCTCGATGAGCCCACCACCGGTTTGCATTTCGAAGATGTGCGCGTACTCCTCGAAGTGCTGCACAAACTCGTCGACCGCGGCAACACAGTGCTGGTGATCGAACACAACCTCGATGTCATCAAAACCGCAGACTGGATTGTCGATCTCGGTCCCGACGGGGGTATTCGCGGCGGCACGATTGTGGCGGCGGGTACTCCAGAACAGGTCGCCAGCGTGCCGGAGAGCTACACGGGACAGTACCTCGCGCCGTTGCTACGAAAACGCTAGCGGTCGCGCGCCTGTAGATTCATTCCATGGTCTCTCTGCTCGACATTATCGGCCCGATCATGGTCGGCCCGAGCTCCAGTCACACGGCGGGCGCCTGTCGACTCGGACTCCTTGCGCGCTGTCTCGTGGGCGGTACGCCACAAAAGGCCACGATGGAACTGCATGGCTCTTTCGCGCGCACGGGTGAAGGACACGGGACCGACAAAGCGATTGTTGGTGGACTCATGGGCTTTCGACCCGACGATGAGCGCTTGCGCACGGCCCTCGAGATCGCCGAGCACGAAGGCCTGGAATACACGTTCGAGAAGACATCCCTTGGTGACGAAGCGCATCCGAACACCGTGCGTATCACGCTTGAGCGCGATGATCGACATTCGCAAATGGTTGGAGCATCGCTGGGCGCCGGTCGCGTGCTCGTCACG
>JAYTTR010000586.1:0-12941 GCA_043744935.1 Gemmatimonadaceae bacterium | reverse complement strand
AGGCAACATTGGAATCACTGCGGCGAGTGCCGCCGGACCACCAGTCGATGCAGCGATACACACCACACTGGTGGCGCGCCTCCGCACCGATGCGACTGGGTGCGCTGCGGCATGCACCACACGTTCCGCATGCTGCAGCGTCGCGATATTGGTGCAGGCGGCCGCACGCAACACGCGCAAGAGTTGGTCGCGAACGTCATCAAGATCGAGGCTGATAGCACCCGACGGTTTGCGCACAAAGTCGACCGCACCCAATTCGAGTGCACGCAATGTTGCCGCGGCTCCTCCGTCTGCACCACCAGCACTCAACATCACGACGGCACGTGGATATTCCGCCATGATACGTTGCAACGCGCTCAGCCCGTCGAGCTGTGGCATGTCGATATCCAGGGTCACAATATCGGGATTCAGCAACGCGATTTGTCGCAAGGCGTCGGCCCCATCGCGTGCGGTCGCAATGACTGTGAATTCACCACTCGATGCAACAACTTCACTCACGAGCTTGCGCATGAAGGCGCTGTCGTCGACCACCAGCACGCGCTTCGGAGCATACGTGCGCGGCTCGGGTTGCGCGGCGGGTTGCGCCGAGCGCTCAAAGGAGGACATCAGCTCGCATCATCGCGCGCACGAGCACCGCGCCATCGGCAACATCGAAATACACCGAACGACCATGTGCGCCGCCCACATCCTCAGCGACAATCGGAATATTTGCCGCGGCACATGCGGCGCGTGCCGCAATGACATTGCGCGTACCAAGCGATGGAACACTGCTGTTGGACAACGGGGCGAACATGGTTGCTCCGCCAATGAGTCGTGCGTCAACGGCGCCGTGTGCACCACGTTCGCGCATGCGTTGGAGCATGGCTGGCACCGCGGTCGCAGCGAACTTTCCGACGGAAACCGGCGCGGCGAACGGTGCAGCATTGGGGAGGAGGACGTGCGCAAGCGCGCCAACCTGCGCCTCTCGATTGTACAGGGCGATTGCGACGCAGGACCCCAGTCCGATGGTCACGAGCTGTTCTACTCCGCAGGCAATGGCATGATCAGCGATTTTCACGGTGATCGGTATCATGCAGCATCGCCTACAAGCACCGCATCGGCCGGCTCGTGCTCTACCTCGTCGAGGTCGCGTACCTCGACGCGCCGTAACGCTTCGAGATTCGCGCGCACGATGCGGTTTCCCGGCTCGATGGCGAGCGCTCGGGCCCACGCACGCTGCGCCTGCTCCATCACGCCTCGACGATAGTGAATGTTACCCAACTTGAGATGTACGTCGGCACCGTGATTTGGTGCGAGTCGGACGACACGAGTAAATGACTCAAACGCTTCATCATAGCGTTGCGCTCGATACAAATAATCGCCGAGATTTTTGTGGAGGTGTACGAGGTTTGTATCTTCGAGCAGCGCATGTTCCAACGTACGCGCCGCCAACTCGTAGCTGCCGCGACGCTCTTGCACCACCGCAAGATTGTTGTGGAGTACCGCCGCGTGCGGGTGTATGGCGATGCCTTCTTCAAGCGTTGCGACGGCACGTGTCAAATCTCCAGCGAGAGCGGCCGAAAGCCCAGCGGCCTGGTACCATGCCGCGGACGGCTGACGGGATCCCCACTGCGCGCGCGCGGCTGTGAGTCGTGTTTCGGCAGTCCCGATATCCCCGCACGCCAAGGCCAGTGTGGCATGCGAAAGCGCAGTGCGTGGATCGGGCGTGATTTCGCGCTGCACCGCTTCGGCCAACATTTCCGCGGCCTCATCGAGACGTCCCATTCGTTCGAGCGCATATGCGAGATTGTGATAGACGGCCGATGGTGCGTCCGGCTCTGCCGCGGCGCGGCGAAAGGTGTCGACAGCGTCCATATATTCTGCGCGCCGTACGTGCACGAGTCCGAGATGAAAACGCGCGGCCACATCCGCATCCCGCAACTCAAGCACACGACGAAATTCACGCTGCGCCTCGTCGTACAATCCCGTTCGATAGAATGCCACGCCAAGGTTGCGATGCTCCGCCACTCGACTTTCTGGGGACGGTTGTCGACGGGCCGCACTGCGTCCAACTCGATGCGCGAATCCAGCAATGAGCAAACCGTAGATGGCCTTGCCCACATCAAATTCGCCGAGGCCCGAGCGCTCGATAACGGCCGTCACATCGTTGGTTCCGCTCAGCAACAGTACAATGCGTTCCTGTGCGGCACTCAGGGCCACCTCGCGCTGCGCAACGCGATCACTGTCCACCTCGAAAATGAGATCGAGACTTGGAATTTTCTTGGCGATGAGTGTCCACTCATCCATGCGACGCGCGCCCTCGAGCAACAGAGAATCCGCGCTCACCGAGACGAGCGCATCATCGTCCGGCGGATACGCATCCGCCTCAAACGTGAACGTGCCATGCGTCCAACTGAACAGATGGTACACGGCCTCTTCGACTTGCTGTCGATATTGCACCTCGAGCGATTCGCGTTCGACAAGCCGCTGTTCAAGCAGTGCCGCCGCGAGGGCGCGATCATCGGCCGGGGCTGCCTGCGCGATCAGGCGCGCGAGCGCGTCTGCCGATATCGCACTGCTGCGCACCAACCGATCGCCCAGTCGATCATGGCGATTCACGATGGCCGCATACACGATACGACCGCGATCAAAGTGAATCGTGCCAAAGCTGCCTTCACGGCCCACACTCAGGCAGCCCGTCTTTTGACCGAGCGCCAGGAGTTGCAGGACATCCGTGAGGTTGGCTTCGGAGAGATTGCCGCGGATAGCCATTAGCGGAGTTCCTCGATCAGTCGACCACTCAGATCGGGCCAATCCCAAATCACCTTTTCACGATCCAGGAAGGAATCGTCCGGGCGCGAGTCTCCATGATCAGTTGGCGTGCGGGACAACTTCGTTGGTCCATGCATAGCCATCGCAACGCGCGGTACACCGAGCTCACTTTGTGCAAGATCGAGTGTCAGTGGTCGCTGCGCGCACTCCGCGGCCGCGAGTAATCGCGTGAGCAGCCCGCCCAGTTCACGCGCGCTGGCGACATCCCGATCGGCAAGAAACGCAACAAGGGCCTGCGATGGCTCTTGACCAGCTTCGAGCAGCCACCGATGCGCTAAACGCTCGCGCAGCGCACGGTCCGGCGACTGTAACGCCACAACGAGTCCACCTTCGAACCGTGAGCGCAGACGGTCCGCAAACCCGTGCAGCTCACGCGGCGGGCAATCCGCCGTGAGCACGATCTGCCCGCCCCGATCAAAAAGCTGATTGAAAAGGTGGAAGAGCTCTTCCTGTGTGCGCTCTTTGTCCGCCAGATGTTGCACATCATCGACGATGAGTACGTCCGCCGCACGAAAGCGTGCGCGCCAGCGCTCAACACTGCCGCCTTGCAACGCGCCAACAAAGTCCTCGGCAAACGTTGCCGCCGACAAGCATGCGACCGATTTCATTGGCCACGCCGTGCGAAGGGCATTGCCCAGCGCATGCGCGATGTGCGTTTTTCCGACGCCGCTTGTTCCGTGCAGCAACAGCGGATTGTAGCGCAGTCCCGGCGTGGCTAATACCACATCAAACGCCTTCAGTGCGAGCTGGTTCGCGGTGCCGATTTCCAGCGTTGCTCGAGTGAGCGCGGCAATCGGTACCGGCAACGGTTGCGCGGCCGCGATGGCCCGCTGCAGTGCTGCCTGTGCGTCACCCATCGCGGCTGGATTGCGAAATTCGGCATGGCCGCGCAGCGCCGGATCGAGACGCACGGCCTGTGCTTCGATGACGCGTAAATGATCGATCGCCGCGACAAACGCCGCGAGCAATCCATCTACGTCGGGGCGTACGGGATACGCCAGCGCGCGTTCCAGAACACCGGTGGCGTACCCTTCACCGCGCCAGTACGTGCACGCTTCACCAAGCGTCACGCGCCACGCGTCCACACGCGTTTCAACTTCCTGAAAAACGTCTGCGAGGAAGCCTTCGTATTCGGCCGCGCCATCAACCGCAAAGTGCGCTGCCGTGGACCGCTCGCTCAGCACTGCACGCACATCGTCCGGCGAAATAGCATCGCCGTCCAATTGTTGAAACGCCGACAATTTGTTCAGCGCCCCTTTGAGCTCACGCACGTTCCCAAACGCCTGCCGCGCGACTTCTTCGAGTACGCCGTTGTCAAACGCAATCGCACGTTCGTCGCACACGTTGCGCACGATGGCCAAACGCATTTCGTAATCGGGCGCACCAACGTCCACAACGAGACCGCCAGAGAGCCGCGACAACAGTCGTTGATCCACGTCGGAAATGTCAGCCGGTGGCCGATCACTGGTGAGCACCAGTTGACGCCCGCTGCCCTGCATCGCGTTGAAGAGTCGCAGCAGCTCACTTTGTGTTTCCCGTTGTCCAGTGAGGAACTGCACGTCATCGATGACCAATAGGTCGACGCTTTCGAAGCGCTGCGCAAAACGTTCGGATTCTCCCGTGGCAATGGCGCGATGCAGCTCCTCGGCAAGCGCTTCACCAGAGCATATCTCAGCGCACAATCCGGGATGCGCGACAACCGCATCGTACGCGATCGCGGCCGCCAGATGCGTTTTGCCGAGGCCGGACTCTCCGTAAATGAACAGTGGGTTGTACGCCGTACCGGGCGCGTCGGCGACCGCGCGCGCGGCGGAGACCGCCAGGCGATTTGACGATCCGACCACGAACGTGTCGAAGCGATAACTTCCGTCGAGTAGGCCACTCATGCGGCCATTCCTGTCGTTTCGTCTGCACCGAGACGACGCAAGACGCGCATGCCCAACGCGCGCAACGTGTCAAACACGCCAACACCGTTCAGTGCGTCCGCCGCAAACTCCGGAACGTTGCGAAAGTTCAGCGCATCCGAAAGTTCATTCACGGGCGTTGAGAGCGACGGTGGTAAATCCTGCTTGTTGTACTGAATGGCCATTGGCAATCCGCGCGCGTCGACACCATGCTCCGCAAGATTCGAATGCAAATCCTGCATACTTTCAATGTTGTCTTCCCATCGATGCCGCTGACTATCCGCAACGAACGCAATCCCGTCAGCCCCTTGCAGTACTAACTGACGAATGGCGCGGTAGTACGGTTGACCCGGAACGGTATAGAGCTGAAAACGCACGCGATATGCACCAACGGTACCGAGATCGACGGGGAGGTAATCGAAGAACAACGTTCGATCACGACGAGTGGCCAGCGATGTCAGTGAGCCAACCTGCCCGCTCGGCAATGCCGAATGCAAGTAGCTCAGATTGGTGGTTTTGCCCGAACGACCCGGACCGTAATACACCAACTTGCAGGTGATCAGTCGCGTGGCGTGATCGACGATAGGCATGCGACTAGTGTCCTGTGCCCACTCGAACGGGATGAAGAAGCGCGTGCAGTCGCGCAGCGAGGGCAATCGCCTCACGGATACGATCAGCGTTAGCGGGCGACACTTCGGAATGGAGCGCCGCACTCCAAAAGGTGAGGGCACCTGCAAGGTCGCCGGAACGCGCTGCGTCATCACCGTGGAGGCAGAGCGTGTCCGCATCCATGTTGGCGGTTGGCCAACGCGTCGTACTCTCTTCTTCAGACGGTTCAGTTGTCAGCGACGCAACCGTTACGGTGCCACCGGTTTCGCGAACGGGGACCCGAGGTCGCGGCATGCCATCGGCACTCAACACACCGAAGCTGACCGGATCGAAGATCGAGTCGTCTTCGGTCGCGAACTCGTCGACCGGCGCGAGGCGATGCTCGGCGGCCGGAATCCACAGATCGCCAATCTGTCCGACGAAATTTGGAGACGGTCCGATAGCAGGTTGCGCTGGCGGCGTTGGGTGCCGACGAGGCGCACTGCCCGGTTCGCGCAGTGTGAGCAGCCCAGCACCAATGAGTCCGTGCACAATCTGCGCGATGTCGAGTAAGTCGCGCCCAAGCACGTCGGCCAACGCGGTCAGGTCGCGTCGGCCATCCACGCGTGTGAGTACCTCCCATTCTTGCGGTACGAGGCGGAGCAATGGTAACTGCTGCGGTTCAACATCAAGAAATGCGGGTATCAGGCGCGGATGCGCGACGCGATCGGCAACACGTTCCCACACTTCCGCACGCTGTGCGGCCTCGACGAGTAGCGGTTCGAGCGCAATACGCACCGTTGAGGGTATGGTACTGGCCACATCATCTGCAATAAATCGAAAATCGCCGTCGCGCCACGCGAGTAGATCCAGGACACACGTTTGTACGGTGCGTGCATTGGCTGTGGTGCATGTGGATCGCACAACGAGTGCGTCCGACGCGCTTGGATCGATCGGCCACTGACTCGCATCGATGACGGCACCACGCAGAAAACGAATTTCCGCGACAAGCGCGTGCAGCGGCGCGCGGACGACAAGCACGCCAGTCTTTTTGCTGGTAGCGAGCATCTGACAGAGCTCGAGTGGACCGAGGTCGCGAAGCCGTCCCTCTAAACTCATGAGGCCAGCCGCAGCGTGGATGTAGCCAGCGAATCGAGCGCCGCGCGTGCATCCGCAGCGAAGCCACGCTCATCTCGTTCCTGCGCGAGCAGACGCGTCCAACGCTCAGTCGCATCACGTTGTCGCGACTGGCGGAACAACAAAAGGCCATCGAACCAGAGCGCGCCCTGATCATCCGGTGCATGTCGCAGCGCGCGATCCACAGCGACGCGCGCATCGTCGTCGCGTTCAAGCGCGATGAGCACTTGCGACAACAGAAGCATGGCGTCGAGGTCTGTCGGTGTATGCTCAAGGTGTCGTGCCAACAAGGCGATCGCTTCGGCGCTACGCGCGGCGTCGCGATGCACGCGCGCAAGTTCCAGTACGGCGTCGCGCCATGCCGGCGCCGTACTCAGGGCTGCAACGAGTTCCAGGCGCGCCGACAGGAGCTCACCACGCGCGCGCAAGAGACGCGCAATTGCCACGCGTGGAGATGGACGCGAGGGATCGATCGCCAGCGCGCGCCGGAAAAACGCCATCGCAAACGCTTCATGTCCGATGCGCACTGCCGTATCGCCAACGAAGTGCATCAATGCCGCGCTTGTTGTATCCATGCGCAGCAATCGTCGCATAATTTTGCGTGATGCCTCCGGGTCAGATCCATCGCGATGCGATACATCTGCCGCACTCGCCGCGAAAAGCGCGAGTACCTCTTGATCGTGCGGATCGGCTGCACCAAGCTCGCGAAGCAGTTCCAGGGCGACATGCCCTTCGCCCATGAGACAGCGAGATCGCGCTTCACCAATCGCGGCCTGGCGCCAGAGCGCACGATGTGCGGCCGACGCAAAATGATCTGCTGGCTCGAGCGAGCGACGTGCGGTTTCAAAACGCTCAATGGCTTCGCCGTGTACGCTCCGCAGTGCAAACGCGTCGCCGTCGGCGCAACCACGCAACGCGCGCGGCATTGGGTCGAGCGAAGTCTCGTCGCGTTCGCGCTGCGCATCGCCGTGGGAACCTTGCTCGGGGAGCAAGCCGGCAACCAGCGACGCATCAACACTGATGCCAGCGAGTGGATCCTGCGCATGCAGGGCAAGCAGATCGAGCGTTCCTGCAGCTTCCGGGCATTCGTATTGCAACTCAATACACACCGTCAGGCGAGACTCTGCGCGCATCGGTGCAAGCCCTAATGCATATTGTGTTTCGCGCAGCGCGCCGTCCGCATCGCCCAAAACGCCGAGGACCTGGGCTAAGGCATAGCGCGCCTCGGCGTGCTCGGGACGATGCTCGATGGCACGAGCAAACGCGTCGCGTGCGTCATCCGGACGGTGCAATTCCTGCAGCACAATCCCCAGCGCGTGCCACGCATCGGCATCCGACGGATGAAACGCCACGAGTTCGCGCAACAGTGCGAGCGCAGCCAGCGGATCTCGCTGCTCGAGGTTCCAGCGCGCGAGGTTGAGTCGCGCCCGTGTGAACGTTGGGTCCAGTTCACTCGCGCGCGCGATGGCTTCGCGGGCCGCCGATTGCTCACCAAGATCCGACAGCGCGACACCGAGATTGTTATACACCAACGCGCTACGCGGATCACCCTGCAAGGCGCGACGATAGCTTTCGGCCGCGCCTTCGACGTTGCCCGCTTGATGCAGGGCAACGCCTCGCTCGTTCCAGTACCGGGGCTCGTCCGATCGTAGAATGAGCAGTGCGTCGTACTGTGCGAGCGCGCCGACAAAATTGCCGGCGAGGAGATCGAGTTCGGCCAAAGCGTGATGCGCCAACTGTGCATCTTCCCCACTCGCGAGTGCCCGTTCGAATTCGCGACGCGCTTCGTCGAAGTAGCCGCGCTGACGGAACGCGAGACCGAGACCGTAACGGGCAAGTGCGACCTCCGGCATTGCCGTGCCGTTACGTGCGTGTCCGCTCGACAAATCAGCGAGCGTGATGGGCGCGGCAGAATCCAACGACAAATCCGACTGGAGCGAATGCAGCGACGGATTCAGCATCGACGCGCGTCGCGATGCCTCTAGTGCCGCATCGTGACGTCCCATATCGCCAAGCACGAATCCGCGAAGCAAGTGCGCATCGGCAATCGTTGGCGACTGGGCCAGCAAGGCATCGAGCGCGTCGAGTGCCTGTTCGTTCTGGCCGCGCTGGTAGAGGACTTCCGCGAGATGCAATCGCGGCATTGGATCCTGCGGTGCCGCATTGGCGGCCCGTTCAAACCATCGTTGCGCGCGTCGCAGATCGCCAGCGCGCTGCTCGATCAGCCCGCGTTCGAACACCGAGGCCGCGTCATCTGGATCAACCGCGAGGAGCGTGTCCAACTCTTCGCTGGCTTCGCGATGACGACCGATGAGTCGCAACAACCGCGCGCGTTCACGGCGGGCGGCGGTATCGTCGGCATCTTCGCGCAAGCGCGCATCGAGGTGCTGCAACAACGCGCTGCACGCGCCCTCGTGTGATGCGGCAATTTCAAGATTACGCGCCGCCGTCCGCATCCGTGGATCAAGCGTGAGCGCGCGCAAGAATACTGCCACCGCCTCCGCATGCAGGCCTTTACTGTGATAGAGCACGCCAAGATTGTTGAACGCACCGGGATCCTGCGGATCAATGCGATCCGCCAATCCGCGCAACAACACCTTATCGCGATCGGTGGACGCGCTCCCCGTCATCGGCGCCTCCGCCACCACCTCCGTCAGGCCAGTCGCAGCGCGCGCAACATCACTTGCAACGACGCAGGATCTGGTAGCAGCAGAAAAAATCCACGTAACGTATGCCCCGTTTCAGTCAGAATAAATTCACTTTCCACGCACAGAATCGCATCGGGGTCGGATGCAAACTCGCCAAACGCGCTCGTCAAGACCGCCGTCGACATATCGATCACCAAACTCGGCGGCGACGGCAGCAGGAGCATCCCGAGGAAATCACTGAGCGCATTCATGTACGCGCCACTCAAGATGTTGCCCGCTTCCTTGATGGCCGATGTTTCCAGTTCCCCGAGCGCCATCGATGAACCCACCGGTCGATGCAACATCAATTCGGCCAATCGCATCACCGTTGGACGCGGAAAGACGAGCATGGTGCGACCGGTGAGATCGCCGAGCATGTGCATGAGCACAGCGGCGACGGGTTCTTCATCGTCCGTGAATTGCTCGGGCAGGTCCTCCATGCCAGCGACCGTAATGGCGGGCACCTTGATCATGATGGTGCTGCCCGTCATCTGCGACAAGGCGGTCGCGGCGTGCCCCGCGCCAATGTTGGCCGTTTCGCGCAGTGCGTCGAGTTGAATGCTCTTGAGTGTGTTGATCGCTTGCATGGCTATTCCTGTTGCGTTCGTCAGCAGAGACTACCGAGATCGACGATGAGCGACGGTGTCCCGTCACCGAGTATTGTTGCACCGCTAAACCACGGAGCGCCGTCACGCGCCGCGTCCAAGCGCTTCACCACAATGTCCTGCTGTCCGATGAGTGCATCGACGACCACAGCAGTGCGCCGACCAAAGATTTCAACCACCGTGACGAAACTGTCATTTTCACTTGGACCGTACGCAAAACGTTCGCGGAGGCGCAGCACCGGCAACGTCTCGTCGCGGACCCGCAGCGTCTCACGCGTGGGCTGCTGCATGACACCGTGTACCGGCGATGAAACGGTGAGATCAGGTTCGAATTGCAAGGCTTCAACCACGTGTGCGGCTGGTATGGCGTAGATCCCGTCTCCCACTTGCACCAGTAACGCGCGTGTGATTGCCAACGTCACTGGGAGACGCAGAGTGAACGCGGTGCCGAGTCCCTCCAACGTCTCCAAGGTCAGCGAGCCGCCCAGCGCACGCACGCGCGTCGTTACAACGTCAACGCCAACGCCACGTCCCGAGATGGACGTTACCGCCTGTGCGGTAGAGAAGCCGGCGTGGGCGAGTACGTGCAGCAATTGATCGTCATCAAGCGCCGCGACGTCGGCGTGCACAACACCTTGCGCGTGCGCCCTCGCAAGAATGGCCGTCCGGTCAATGCCCCGGCCGTCGTCTTCCACTTGGATGACGACGGCACCACGATCGCGTGCGGCACGCAAAATCAAACGACCACGTGGTGCTTTGTGACAATGAAGCCGCGTGGCAGCGTCCTCGAGTCCATGGTCGAGGGCGTTGCGTAACAAATGCACAATGGGTTCGGCGATCGCGTCCAGCAAGGAGCGATCGAGCTCGATCTCTCGCCCTTCGGTGATGAATTCGACGTCTTTGTGCAAATCGCGCGCAATGTCGCGAACCAGTCGCGGAAAACGATCAAAGACCTGACCGATCGGCACCATGCGCGCTTGCACCACTTCGTCTTGCAGCGTGCTGATCAAGCGGGCGGTATCGTGTGCGGCGCGAGCAAGCGCGCGGTTCGCTCCCTGTTCTACCGCCGTATCCGCGACGCGTAATAATCGGTCACGTGAAATGACGAGCTCGCCCACCAATTCCAAAAGCGTGTCGAGCCGTCGCAAATCTATGCGGACCGTGCGCATCGCGTCACCGACACCACGCGACGTTTTCTCGTCCGGAACGTGTGTGCTTACGCGCAACACGTCGCCGGCGGCGCGCACCGTGGCTTCCACCGCGTCGACCGTAGCAGCGGTCGTCAGCGTGACGGTAAATCGACCGTCAAACGATTCGTCCTGCCACGTGTGTTGCAGCGGCGACAGAGCGCGCACGGCGCCAACGGCATTGAGTCGAGCAAGAATCAGCAGCGCACGCACGCCCTTTAACGGACAATCATTCGTCAGGCGCACGTCAATTTCGAGTGCGGCGTTCTCCTCGTCCGACGCGACCGCAGGATCATCGGAAAGAAGCATGGCGCCAACACCCATAGCCAAGCTGACCGGTGCACTCGGTTCAATATCGATATCCTGACTCTGCGCTTCGGCGAGGCGTCGCAATACGGCGCGTGCGGCTTCGCTTTCGTGTGTGGCTCGCCCGTTTGACGCGTCATCTATCGCCACGCGCAGCACATCGCTGCCATCAAAGAGCAACGTCAATACCATCGCATTGATCGCCTGCCCCCCACGTAATTCCTCGAGCAACGATTCCAATGCGTGCGCAACACGTTCGACCACGCGATAGCCCATCGCGCCAGCCATCCCTTTTATGGAATGCGTACTGCGAAAGAGCGTACCAATCTGCTCGGCATCGATCGCGCGGCTGTTTCGCGACGCATCACGCGCCTCAAGGGCGAGCAGCGCATCATCAAGTTCCGCCAGATGTTCGCGCGCTTCTGTGCGGAAGAGTTCCGCGTATTTTGTGTGATCCATGGGCGCGCAGCGCGGTCGCGCGAGTTACGCAGCCAACACGCGATTCACGGCTTCGAGCACGCGACTGGGCTGAAACGGCTTGACGACAAAATCTTTCGCGCCCGCTTGAATGGCTTCAACCACAAGTGCCTGTTGTCCCATCGCACTGCACATCAAGATGCGCGCGGACGGATCGGCTTTGGTGATTTCTCGCACCGCGTCGATGCCACCCATGTCGGGCATCACGATATCCATCGTGACAAGATCCGGGCGCAGCAAGCGGTACTTCTCTACGGCTTGCACACCGGTTTCCGCTTCGCCGACGACTTCAAAGCCGGCCTGCTGCAAAATGTCGCCAACCATCGTGCGCATGAACAACGCATCGTCGCAAATCAAAACTGTTCGGCTCACGGTCCTGTCTCCTCGGAAGAGAGTAGATGCTGCGCGCACAGGGCGGCGGCATCCAGTGGCACGACCACGTCGCCGTGCGTCGACAACTCCGACGCGGTGTCGCGTGCGAGGTCCACGACCTGAACATCCCGCACCGTGTCGACGGCGAGTCCGATAAATCGGGTGCCGTGTTCAAGGAGGACGACCGACCCTGCCGTGACGGCACGCTCACCCGACAGGAGCGCTGCCAAGTCCAGCACCGTAACGATGGCGCCCCGCACATTAACAATGCCGCGAACCGTTGTCGGCGCGCCGGGCACGCGCGTGATGCGCTCGGGGCGGACAACTTCACGCACTTGGGTTACTGGAATTCCGTACCGCACATTCCCGGCGCTGACGACAAGGATGCGCGGCTGCCGCTCGTCATCCTCGTCGAAATGCGACGCGCTAGTCGTCGTGGTCGACGACGTCGGGTTTTGGGGTTTCGTCGTAGTTATAGAAGCCGAAGACATCGAGTGGATCTTCCTGGGTGGCGAGTTCCGGCATGCCACCGAGTGCTGCGATCGAAATTCGCAGGTCGGCGGGCATCGGGGCTCGCAGGTCGAGTTGTTCGCCCGTCACCGGATGACGAAAGCGCAGCCACGCCGCATGCAGGAAGAACCGCTTCGGCGGCAACGCCGCGAGTCGCCGTCCTCCGCCCCCTCCGTAAGTATCGTCACCTACCACCGGATGCCCCACAGAATTCAGGTGCACGCGGATTTGATGCGTGCGACCCGTGTGGAGATGCGCGCGCAACAAGTCGACGGCATCGAAGCGCGCCAACCGCATAAAGTCGGTGCGCGCCGGTTTTCCCGTCTGTACAATGGCCATGCGCGTCCGATCCTTTGG
>JAYTTR010000585.1:0-3287 GCA_043744935.1 Gemmatimonadaceae bacterium | reverse complement strand
CCTCCTCCGCTTTGTCGAGTCGCGTGCCGCGCACAGACGCGGGAATAGCGGGCCAGATTTCGCGTTCAAGCAATCGACGCAGCCGATCGGCGGGATTTGCCTCGACCGCGCGGCGCACGAGGCGATCACGCCGCTCTTCCAGCGATCGACGAATGGCCTCGGTCTTGGTCTCTCCGGTCAGCGCGGCCACCTCGTCGAGCAGGCGTTCGACTCGGTCGTTCTTGATATTGACCGCCATGAATCCTCCAAAGAGTAGCGAATTGAAGAATAAACCTACACCATAAAGAAATTTGCGCAAGCTCACCAACTCCAAATGCTACCGCCGATGTCCGCGACGCAGTGTCGGCAAAGTGCTCAGTGGTGCTCACATGTTCAGCGCCTCGATCTGTTCGGGATCTCTCGCGATACGATCCACGACCGTAATGCGGAGACTGTCGCTGCGGAGCTCCCGCGCCAACGGAATCGGAGCGAAAGCAAATGGGCGACTGGACGCGTTGCCTTGCGGCCGGTGACGCACTTGTGCCGTGGCCGGGCGTACGCCGGCGCCGCTCCAGTATCACGCGCTTTCTTACACTAGGATGGGCGACATCGAGCGGGCCGTCACGTTGGCGCGGAGTGCCATCGTCCGTCGTGACCCGGGAGTCTTCGCGCTACCGGGTGGAGTCGCGGAAGATGCGCTCCGCTCGCTGGACGTGTGGCCCGAGCTCGAGTCCGCGATGCGGTTACCAAAAAGTGCCACGTTGGGACGCACTGGATGACGTGTTAGTTCCGAGGTCACACGCGCAGATATGACGGTGCTTGCAGGACCTTCCCGTTACACGTCCGCCGGGATGTTTGGCATGGAGCTACATGACTGCCCCACGCTCGCTTTGGGGCGCCGTGAGCACACAGCGAGTCGACACAAAAACGTCGCGCATTCTCGAGCCGGGGAAGCTGTTTACCCCGGGCGGCGGCGTCATACTCACGGCTGATCCAACGGAGATTCCCCGCTGGGAGCGCTGCGAAACACATCGTCGCCGGTACGTCGCTGGACGCGGTTGGTGCCGAGTTTTACAGACCCACGAGACACGCAACATTGCTGGAGGATGGGATAGGTGCACCGTCGTGCAGCGGGCGACCCTCCTGGGCTACTGGGTCCACCCCGTGTGGATCGTTACGGAGCGGATCCCGGGCAAGAGGCGGGCAAACCACAAGACGGCCGTCGTGGTCCTGCGAACGTCGCCCACCGAGCCACATCATTTTGCGCTGCGAGACAGCGATCTCGCCGCTGCCGACGTAGCTGCAGAAAGTTCGGCCAGGACACCGGGATCCAGCTCCACTGCGACTCGATCGCGCAGCGCTTCGAGTGCTGCAGGCGTCGCGATCCTGCCAAGCGCCCAAGCGGCGTGCCCTCTCACGATCGGCTCATCGTCTGACAGCGCCCAGGTTAACGCGGGTACGCCGCCCAACGATCCTGTATTTCCGAGCACCACGGCCGCATTGCGCTTCAGACCGCGGAGTTTCGCTCGCTTCATTGGCGATCCGCGGAACGCCGCCGTGTACTCCGCTGTCGACATCGTCAACAGCTCCAGTGCGAGCGCACGCGCATCTTTGCCAGCGACCGAAGCGCGAGCGAAGAATGGCGAACTCTCGGCAAGCGACTTCGCAAACTTCTGATTCCAAGGACACACGTCCTGACAAATGTCGCATCCATAAATCAACGCGCCAATCGCCTCGCGAAATTCTACCGGAATAGCGCCCTTCAATTCAATCGTGAGATAACTGATACAGCGTCGCGCATCCAACTCGCGCGGCCCCGTTATCGCTTGTGTGGGACACGCATCAATGCACCGAGTACACGAGCCGCAGCGATCCGCATCAAAGGGCGCGTCCGTCTCCAGTGCGACGTCAACAAACAACGAAGCAAGAAACAGAAATGAGCCGTGCTGTGGATTGATCAACATCGTGTTTTTTCCAAACCAGCCGAGTCCGGCGCGCTGTGCGAGATCGCGCTCGAGCACGGGACCAGTGTCGACGTACGATCGCGCATGCACGGGCGCGCCAATTTCGTTTTCCAACCATGCGTGCAACTCGCGTAGTTTGGCGCGCAACACGTCGTGGTAATCATCACCGCGCGCATACCGCGCCACCGGACCACTTGGTGCCGTGCCACCGTAATTCATCGCGACCACGAGCGCGTGCGTTGCGCCCGCATGCGGCAATCGCGTATCGCCGCGCAGTGCGGCACCGTCGCCAGCAAGGTAGGCCATCTCGCCCTGTTGTCCGCTGGCAATCCACGCGTCAAAATGTGCGCGCGTTGCCGGCTCGCCCAGTGCCGCAATGCCGGCAAGCTCAAATCCTAATCCATACGCCTGCGCCTTCAATCGCTCCGACAATGCACGACGATCAGCGGACGTGGCCAGCGACAACGACAACGACATCGCTACGGCTGCCGACCAACCCAACGCGCAAACGCAATCACATCATCCACCGGCGGCACGGCGTCTTCTTCACCATAGGCGGTGTACATACGCCACCGTACATAAGTCATGGCGGGCAATGGCAAGAATGGAAAACGCGTCAGCCAATGCCGATGTCGAAAACGCCACGCGACACGCAACAGATCAACGGCAAGTGCCGGGTTGACGAGCGCACGGAGTGTCAGTGCGAGAGTGAGTGAGAGCCATGCCATCGCTGCAATCTCGCCTACACACAAGCCCACGCGCTACCTTCACGCAGCGCGACACCACCGTCGCGTTTTTCTCGCCAACGCTCTCGCATCCGCACTCACCACCAATGCAATTCGACGACTACCGACAGCTTGCCGCTCGCACACTTGGTCGCGATCGCACGCATGAACAGCAACTCGCCAACGCTGCGCTGGGGCTCACTGGCGAAGCCGGGGAAGTGGCGGAAATCATCAAGAAACATCTCTTCCACGCGACACCGCTCGATCAGGATGCTCTCGCGAAGGAACTTGGTGATTGCCTCTGGTACATCGGCGCGTTTGCTACCGTACTGGGCCTCTCGCTCGACGACATCGCGCAACACAACATCGACAAACTTCGAAAGCGTTATCCCGAAGGATTTGATACGGAACGGAGTCGCAACCGTACCGAATAGCGGGTCGCGCTCACCAAAACGATCGACCATCCAACCCACTCGGCACCACCAACCCCAACGCATCCAACACACTCGGCATCACATCCGCCGTGCGCTGCGGTGCCCGCGCCACCGGACCATCCACGATCAACGGTACCAGCATCTGTTCGCGTAACAATGCGCCATGCGTCGAGACATGCGTCACG
>JAYTTR010000584.1:0-3308 GCA_043744935.1 Gemmatimonadaceae bacterium | reverse complement strand
CCACGGTCGCGTCGCGCGCATTTTCAACGTACATCGGCGCCGTACCACTCGTTGACAGCTTGGTAATTGTTGATCGCATCGGCAGTTGCACAGCGCCGACTGGACTGACGTCGAATGTGGCCTTCGTCGGGAGCACCGGTTGGTTGACCTCGTCCCTCGGCGCATCGCAATCGAGCGTGGTCCTGCGCGCTTCACCAGGCACACTCGCCGTCGGCACGTATCAAGCGACCGTCAACCTCGCCTCGCAAAATGCCGGCACGCTGAGTGTCCCTGTGTCGCTCGCGTTGCGTTTGCCGTTCACCGTCACGTATGGGAACATTGCGCAAAAAGTGAATCAGCTCGATCCAGGAAATACGTTACAAATACCGGCAACGGTGCGCGATACGTTCAATGTGCCGGTCGTGTTTCCAGTCACCTACCAAAGTCGATCGCCGTCCATCGCGACAATCGCGAGTGATGGGACAATCACCGCAACATCCACTGGACAAGCGTGGCTGCTGGCACGCGTGAGCGGGCAGGGGGATCAGGCCGATTCCGTGTATCTCAACGTGACTTCAGGGACGGGTCCGCTCCTGCGCACCGACATCACACGTATCACGTACGGTGTCAACACTACACTCTCCGTAGTGCTGCAACTCGACACGCGCGGCGCAACAGTTGGCGCCGCAAACGTGATCTTCACGTGGCCGGCCATCAATGACACTCCCGGCGTATTGCGATTGACGCAAACAACGCTGGGCTCCATCGGTTCTCCAACCATTACCACCGACAACAACGTGGGTACCGCGCGCCTGTCCATCGCGAGCGCAACTGGAATGACCGGCGTCATCACACTCGCAAAATTTGATTTCACCGCGGCGGCGCTTGGCTCAGGCTTCGTCACAACACGTTTTCTGGAACTGATCGCGCTCGATCAGTCGTCACTGCTCGGCGCGGCGAGCGCTCTTGTGTATCCGGTAGTCGTCCGCTGATCACGCGGCAAGGAGAATGGTCCATGCGCGCACTCGCGCTGCTCGGCACAGTGTTGCTATTCGGTTGTCACGATTTCGCACGCAGCACGGTGCTGACGCCCGGTTCAGCTGCGGCGGGTAACACAGCGGTTCTCGTGATTGAACGCACGGCGGATGACGATTCGACGCTGGCGATTGTCGTGAGGCTCACGCCAACGGCTGCCGCCGCGCGTATCGGAAGCGTCACGGCGTCGATCGATTTCGACACCACGGCATTGCGTTTCGTGCGCGACGACTCGCCGAGTGACCATGCGCTCCACGCCGCGCACGTTGATCGCGGACGTTTGCGACTGGCCACGGCGGCCGCTGACGGTCTCGATCCCAACGTCATCGCCCGACTCCGATTCGCTATTCGCTCCACGTCACTCGTGCGCGCCGCACTGCCCGCGCTCGCATTGCAGATCACCGAAATGCACTTCATCGATGCGCAGGATGCGAAACCCAGCGTTACCGTACTTCCAGTAGTGGTAACACCGTAATGCGACACGCGACGTTGGTGATGAGTCTCGTTCTGTTCGCCGTGTTGAGTGATACGGCGCGCGCGCAACAGGCCGGTCCGGAAAAAGAGGGCGATCCGCGTGAGCGCGCAGAAGCGATGGAACGTGATCGCGCGTACCCGTTTGGTGAAACAACGCGCAGTGCCGTTTTAGCTGCGCGCGCGCTGTCTGTTCGCGGCGGTCTTCCCATGTCGTCGTTGGCACTCGCCGTCGCACCGTGGAGATCGATTGGTCCATTCGGTTTTCAAAACAACGGGTATTACGGATCGTCACCGCAGGCGGATGGCGGTCGAATTACCAGCGTTGCCGTGCATCCGCGTACCACCAGTACGTACTACGTTGGTTCAGCGTCCGGTGGTGTGTGGCGTACCACGAACAGCGGCGCGACGTGGGTGCCGCTTACCGATGCACAGTGCTCGCTCACGACGGGGGCCATTGCGCTCGATCCAGTAGATCCGAATATCATCTATGTTGGAACTGGCGAACCAACGCAGTCGTCGGGGTGCGGGTTGTTGCGCTCGTTCGATGCGGGTGCAACGTGGACGGAAATCAATGGTGGTGGTGTGTTGGCTCCAGTTACCGGCGTTGCCAATCAGACGTATCGTATCGCGATTGATCGCACCACGGCCGGGTCTCGCAGCAACACCGTGGTGTTGTACGCCGCGTCAAACGGCTTGCATCGCTCCATCAATAGCGGCAGCACATGGATCACCGTGCTCACCGGGCGCGTCACTGACGTGCGTGCGGACCCCAAGCAGACCGACGTCTATTGGGCGGCCGTTTCGAACGACAACACGCGTGGTGGCATCTACAAATCCATCGATCGTGGTGCAACGTGGACGCGCGTGTATACCTCGCCCGCCGGCAATGGTCGCACAGGCCTCACGGTGAGTGCGGCAGCTCCAAATAAAGTCTGGGCGGCGGTCTCGGTTGCATCGACCAATCGCATGGGCACATTGCTTGTGTATGATGACTCTGCGGCCACGGCAACCGTGCTGGCTGCCACGGGATTATACAACGTGACGGTGCGCGGCGACTTCGGCGCGCAGTCATCATACGACCTCGTGCTCGAAGCTGATCCCACCGATGCACGAACACTATATCTCGGCGGCACTCGCATCTATCGATCCCGCGATGGGGGCAACACGTTCGATGTGGTCGCATACAACACGCATGTGGATTGGCACGCACTCGAGTTTGCGCCGAGCGATCCCACAGTAATCATTGGCGGTTGTGATGGCGGCGTGCATGTGTCGTACGACGCCGGCAATTCGTTTATTAGCCGCAACACGAACATTGTGGTCACGCAATATTACCCCGGGCTCGCGGTGCATCCTGCACTTGCGGATGTACTCGTTGGCGGATTGCAAGATAACAGTTCGTTGATGGGCTTTGGCTCGGGCTATTGGACGTACGTAAGCGGTGGTGACGGCGGATCCGCAGCATTCAACTCCAGCAATCCAAATATTTTTTGGAGTACGTGCCAAAATGCGGGCTGCATTTATCGAGCAACGCGTCCAGCCAGTGGTAACGGTCTGTCTGTGGTCGATCGTGGTTTTAGCAGCACCGACCGCAAGAAGTTTCTCCCTCCCATTGTCGTGGATCCAAATCTCGGAACCACGCTGTACTACGGCACATATCGACTCTATCGCACGGTGAACGAAGGGAGCAGTGGTGCGTGGACGGCAGTGTCCACCGACTTGAGCAAGGGCACCGGCTACATCAACACGATAGCGGTTGCGCCGAGTGATTCTCGAGTCATTTGGATTGGCACAAACGATGGCAATGTGCAAGTGTCCGT
>JAYTTR010000583.1:0-3313 GCA_043744935.1 Gemmatimonadaceae bacterium | reverse complement strand
GCGTACGCCCTGCGCTGACGCTCGCGACAAACGCCGGTCTTGCGATCGATAGTGGCGTACTCGTGAATTCACACCTTGAGACAAGCTGCCCAGGTGTGTTTGCGGCGGGTGACATCGCTCGGTGGTTGGACGACAGCACCGGTGCTCGGACGCGCGTCGAGCATTGGGTAGTCGCGCAACGACAGGGGCAGGTGGCGGCGCGCAACATGCTTGGCGCGAATGAGGTGTTCGACGCAATTCCGTTCTTTTGGACGGAGCACTATGACATGACGTTGCTCTACGTCGGGCATGCGGAGCGTGGGTTCACAACGGATGTGTCGGGCGCACTCGGCGACGAATCATCCAGTGTCCGAGTGTCCTACAGTAATAGCGGAAAACTCGTGGCGGTTGCGACGATTGGGCGCGATCGCGAAAGTTTGGAGGCGGAGCTCGCGTTCGAACGCGCGCGCTTCGTTGCGCGCTGAGCATCAGGTCACCAGATCGCAGAACCGCGCCAGTGACTCCGGTGGTCGGCGATTTGCAATTGCGAGACGCTTGTAATTATCGATCACGCCGATCGCGGGCGTGAGAGCGGCCAGTTTTTTACTGAACATTGCGTACTGCCATGTACTCGTCGTCCGATACATGCGTCTGTGCGATCTCCGTGATCGTTTCTGTTCGGGCTGGCGAGGACACTCGGATTTCAAGCAATGAGCGAAGGCGCGATCGTTCCGTTGGCTGTCATGCTGCGGGACTGCGGACGCGGCGGTGCGGTACACATCATAGTTACCACCGAGACAAATCCGGCTGCGTGGGCTAACCGTGCACAGCGGGTTTTGGTATTCTTGTCAATTCGCAGGGACGTCAACGCTTCAATAGCACACAGGATTTCGCGATGATACGATGCCGTTCGTTTCTCACGTTTTTCGCAACACTGACAATCGTCAGCACCGCATGCCGCCCGGCCAGCACTTCTGCATCCGCGAGCGCGATCGATCGTGACCTGCTCGATGTCACGGTGGCAAAATTGCAGCAACTTTACATTGGCAAGACGTACAGCGTCACGCAGGTCGTGCAGTGGCACCTCGATCGCATTACTCGCTACAACGGCGTGTACGGCGCGATTGAAACGGTGTTGACAGACGATGCATTGGCTGACGCGGCGCGGCTGGATGCGGAGGCAGCAACGGGTGGTAAGCGCGGACCATTGTGGGGCGTGCCTATTGTGATCAAGGCCAACACCAGCGTGCAGGGTCAGGTGACAACGGCTGGGTGGGAAGGATTCAATCGTGCGGGTCATGAACTCCTGGCGCCCAAAGACGCCACGATTGTCGCGCGACTCCGCGCGGCCGGTGCGGTCATCGTTGGACTTGCCAACATGCCGGATCTCGCCAACAGTGACACCAATCGCAGCAGTTCGTTTGGGCGGGCTGGCAACGCATACGACGTGCGCTTTTCTCCTGGTGGCTCGTCCGGCGGTATTGTCACGGCCATCGCCGCGAACATGGCGGTGTTGGGTAACGGCACCGATACCGGCAATTCCATTCGAATGCCCGCCGCCACGAGCGCATTGGTCGGCGTGTTTCCTACACGCGGCCTCGTGAGCATCGCCGGCATTGCGCCGCTCGATTGGTTGCTCGACAACACTGGTCCAATTGCGCGCACGGTGACCGATGCCGCGATCGCGCTGGCGGTGATGTCAGGCGCAGATTCATTCGACCAAGCCACCATGCAAGCATCCGACACCATCCGCCAAACGAATGCTGCCGCGCTGACCGGCAGCGCACTCGCAACGAGTTCACTGAAAGGAAAACGCTTCGGCGTACCTGCTTTCATGCTTCTCGGCAGCGGCATCCCGTTTCATGGTATCCCGGCGGGCGTGTCAGAAAAAGCAGCCGATTCAATTCGCACGGCCGCGAATATGGCACTCCGACCCGAGACGCGCGCGATGTTCATGCAGGCGATCAATGCGCTACGTGCCGCTGGTGCAGAGGTAGTGATCAGCGACAGCATTATGCCGCCACGTTTCGCGAAAAGCGCAAGTCGGGTCTCGACGTATGCGTACATGACCGACGGGACTGATCGTTTTCTCGCCACATACGGACCCGCATCGTATCACTCAGCGACCGCATATCAGCACATCGTTGGTGCGACGCTCTTTGCCTCGTCGATCGGCGTCGAAGACAACTTCCGCAACATGCCGGGCGCGCATCTCGACCAGCGTTTGCTTGATGCCGATGTTGATGCCGAGCGCAATTATCATGCGCCGCGTCGCGCGATGCTTGCTGAGTATGTGGCAACGCTTGATCGCCTGCAGCTGGACGGCATGGTATATCCGGCCATTCAGATGCCGCCGCCGGACGAGTCGATGCCGCAGGACGGGCGCGTAAGCGAAGGGCCGCACAGCGCGACCAGTTGGGTCAACATGATCGGCGTGCCTGCGGTGGTAGTATCGGCAGGATTTTACGCCAGTGGTTTGCCGTTTGGTCTCGAATTCTCTGCGCGCCCATGGGCTGATAGCGATTTGATGCGCGTGGCGTATGCGTGGGAGCACGCCACGCCGTTGCGCAAACCGCCGACTCTGGTGGAGAACGGGCTGCTTTCGGTCACTCCTGCGCGAAGAGGCAAGCAGACGCGAGACGCGCAATCAAAATCCCGGTAAATAGCACCAACGTCCACCACTGTTATTCCAATGACGGTGGTGTCACAGCACATCACACTTCGGATCATCTTGATGCTTTCTCTCGTTCGATCACTTGTTCTCGGTACTGCGCTCGCGACATCGGTACACGCGCAAAGCACCACCACCATCGACATCGTTGGCCTGCGTGGTCAACACCGCACAGTATCCAGTGCCGATCTCGCGGCGATGCCACACCACGAAGTCACGGCGAAAGCGCATCAAGTCTCCGGTACGTTCGCCGGCGTCGCTCTGGCCGATGTACTGCAGCTAGTTGCGGTACCGCGCGGGGATTCGCTGCGCGGTGCAGCGCTGTCGACATACGTGCTGATCGAGGCTGCCGATGGTTATCGCGTCCTCTTTGCGCTGGCGGAGCTCGATGCAGGATTCTCGGATAAACTCGTCTTGCTCGCTGATCGCAAGGATGGTACGGCGTTGAGCGCCAAGGATGGCCCGTTTCAGCTTGTCGTGCCGGACGAGAAACGACCGGCGCGCTGGGTGCGGCAAGTCCGGAGCATACGAGTCGTGCAGGCACCGATTGCCACTCGATAGTATCCGGAATCGATGTCTCAAGAGTCTACGGCCAGCGTTTCATGCGGACGTTCATAAAGCTGCGTGATGGTCCATTTGATCTTCATCGCTCTAACTGCCACC
>JAYTTR010000582.1:0-3318 GCA_043744935.1 Gemmatimonadaceae bacterium | reverse complement strand
GGTGATCGCGCACAACGCATCGTATAACTGATAAGGATCTCGGCCGACGAGCTGCGAGGGCTCGGTGATGCCGAGCAGGCGAAAGTCGCCGGCGATCGCGGGGCCGACGTTGGGCAGGTCTTCGAGCCTGCGTAGTTCGTCGCGTGTCATCAGGGGGCCCGCTTCGGAAACGTGTCGAGGCGCGCGTCGACCGCGCGCAGCAGTGCGTACGAAAACTCGACAGTGGAACGGTAAAACGCCGGATCGATTTTCTCTGCGTCATCGCCGGGCTTGTGATAGTCGGGATGATCCTCGACGCCTAAATACAAGAACGGAATGCCGTGCGCATGAAAGGCCGCGTGATCTGACGAGGTGGTCCAGTCGTCACCCGGTGCTAGCGTTTTACCCTCGTGGCCAAATCGAATCGCGATGGTTGCGTGCTTGACGGCATCATCGGCTATGGCTCGCAGAAAGGGGTAGTGTGCAGTTCCCGTCACCCACAGTGCCTTGCCATCTTGTCGACCAATCATATCGAGGCTGAGGTCAATCGCGATGCGGGCTAACGAGATTGGCGGAGTCGCGACAAATGTTCGCGACCCATGCATGCCACCTTCCTCATTGTCGAAGAACGCCAGAATCACATCATGTTGCGGCGGATCGCGCAACAATCGTTCGCCAATTGTGAGCAACGCAATACAGCCAGACGCATCGTCGTCCGCGCCGTTGTACACCGTGCCGTTTCGCACACCCAGATGGTCGTAGTGTGCACTCAGCACCGTCACCTTGCCATCGCTGATGCGGCCTGGGATCCGCGCAATAATGTTTGCGCCAAGTGTATCCGCACCGGCGCGAGTCGGCAATTTCAAACTTTGTTCGAACGATGCACCGAACGACTTTGCACCCATCGCTGACAACTCCGCGACGATCCAGCGGCGCGCGCGACGCGAACCGTCGGTGCCCGCGCGACGTCCTTCCATTGAATCCGCAGAGAGTGCGCTGAGGCGCTGCATCAGCCGCCGCGTCACGCTATCAATCGGGATTGGAAATGCGCTCTGCGCACGTACCAACGGCGTCGCTACAAGCAATGCCACGAGCGCAAGTGACGTCACATACGTCACCTGCCGAACGGCCCCGAAACGAGAATCATGCATCGCGCTTTGTCAGAAGGAGTGTGCGAAGGGACAGAACTACTGAAACCAAACGCCAGCTTGTCCAATAAGTCGAGCCTGCACAACAAACGCGGTTGCAGTAGACGTAACGCCGACGATCTGCAAGCCGCTCACACTGCTACCCATCACCACGCCTTTGCTGACGGGTCCGTTCAACTTACGCATCAGTTCCACCCGTACCGAGTCGAGTTGTGCGCCAAGCGGCACGCGCCCGCCCATTGT
This sequence comes from Gemmatimonadaceae bacterium, assembly GCA_043744935.1. Classification (GTDB taxonomy): domain Bacteria; phylum Gemmatimonadota; class Gemmatimonadetes; order Gemmatimonadales; family Gemmatimonadaceae; genus Gemmatimonas. The sequence continues at coordinate 1,948 of JAYTTR010000582.1, read as the reverse complement.
AGCACGTCGTACAGCGCGTCCGATCAGTGGTGTCGCCAACGTCGCTTTCATCCGCGACATCACGCCGCGACTCTCAAGCGACCAGTCGAGATTGTCCAACTGGAGTTCGCGCGTTGCGGCGTTCCAGCGTAATCGCGTGATCAGCGAGAGTCGTCCGCGCAGCGCGCCGTGCACATCGAGATCGATGTGTACCGTGTCAGCTTGGCCACGAACATGCACGCTGTCCACACGTACGCTTCCCGTCGCTGTTTCGGCCACGAGCAACGCACCGGCCCGCCGTTCAATTTCCCGAAACGGTAGCTCCACAGCGATGGGTACATCAAATCCCGCTGGCGCAGCAACCAGCGCCAAGGGCGGCAGACGTCGCGCGAGTGTTTTCGGTTTTACGCCGGCTACCACCCGCGGACGCGCATACAAAATGATAGCGGTTTGAAAACTTGGGCCGTTACCCTCGAATGGCGCCACGCGCACGTCCTGCGGATCGAGGACAAGCCACAACGTATTTGTTGAGTCGAGCGCGGTGGGCTCGAGAAAGCTACGCCACAAGGAGTCGGCCAACGGCAGCAAATTCGCAACGCGCGGAATGGTCGTATCCGCTTGCGCCGCAAACTCCGCGAGTTGTTTGTCGATGACATTGCGCAAACCTTTCGTTGCATCCACACCAATCGCGGACACGAGGCATGGATCGAGCAACTCCGCATTCAGTTGCGTGTCGCGAGCACCGATGCGCCAATCCTTGCGCCAATACAAGGACATGCGCATGGACAACGTCACGCGGCGCATCGACTCCGGCGCATATCCGCAGCTCGCCACGCGCGTACCGCCAATAACGCCGAGTTGTGCGCGATACGAGAGATGCGTGACAATGGAAAGCCGATCACCCAGCGCGCTGAGCGCCAGTGAATCACGACGATAGACGTATTGACGGCAGACGAGGATGCTACACTGCGACTGGTCAAGCGAGTCGCGCATGGGGAACAACGAGTCCAGTGCGGGACGTAACGATCGCAGCACATACGTGACGCGTACGGGAACGATCGCCACCGATCCCTCAGGGGCCAACCCGATGGCGACAACCGGCGTGGGGTTGAGGTCCTTCCGCGTGTTCACGCCACATGCGCTGGCAATGCTCAGCATCAACAGCGCGCACCATCGACCAATTTGCCCGTTTCTTTGTCCAGGATACGTTCTCATGCGCCGTTCGGTTCCGCTCGATCGCGTCGTTGTTGCTTTTGTTATCACGCTCGTGCTCTTGTCAACTTCTACAACGACACTCTGCGCGCAACGCGGTATGGGCGGCGGTATGGGCGGCGGTGGAGGTGGCGGAGGCATGCGCGGCGGTGGAATGGGACGAGGTGGTGGCATGGGACAAATGAAGTCGCCCGCCGAGACTGTGAAAGAAAACCTCAAGCACAACGATCCCATCACCTTTCTTCTGGATCGAAAAAAACCACTGTCCCTCACAGACCTACAAAAAGATTCGCTCAAGTCTCTGCGGAAAGAAATGCTGCACATGCAGGAACCGCTCTTCAAGGAAATGGACGCGCAAGCCAGCCCCCCACCAAGACGTGGACGAGATGGATCGGGTGGCGCGTCAGATACCGTCCGCGCGCTGGTGGGTCGACTGACCGATATTCAAGATGCCTATCGAGACCGCGCACGCGGGCAACTCAACGATACGCAACGCGTCACCGCAGATTCGCTCATGCAAACATTTCTGGCCGACGAACGCAAGAAAGACGACGACGCACGCGGCAAGCGACGCGGATAACGACGACGCGACCCGCTCACCACGCGCGCTCGGTACCCGTCCAGTCGAGGAAGCTGCCGCTGCGCGCCAGTGGAAGTCCGTCGATGACACTCAACAATCCCAACGCCGCTTCGTCGATTGGCACAAGAAACGCTGGACCGTCCGGTGTGGTTGCAAAGTTGCCGGGATTTCCTACAC
>JAYTTR010000581.1:0-3322 GCA_043744935.1 Gemmatimonadaceae bacterium | reverse complement strand
GATTGACGACGGCACGATGGCTCACACCGAACGGCAATGTGCTGCAGCGTCGCACGGGAACGGACAAGGACGCACGGGGAGGATTGTTGCCAGACGTGATGCTCGCTGACGCGACACGATTCGATCCGTTTGCTGTGCCACGTGAATGGACAGCGGCGCAACTACTAAGCGCCTCGACGATTGCCGATTCTGCAGCGATGCTGGCGTTACGCGAAGGGTGGATCACGACACCGGTAACGGAGTTAGAGACGCGGCTGCGGACACGTGTGTTGCAGCCGTCGGGACCATCAAAACGGCGTCGCGATTTGTCACAGGCATCGTGGGTGCCGGTCGCAACGCGATTGGCGACAGTGCGCGTGTTGGAAATCCAACGCGAGACGGAAGCACTACTTCGCTATGCGTTACGAGACGATGCGGCGATGCGTGCGGGGCTCGATTTGTTGGAGGTGCCGCTAATGACGCCGCGTTTGTCGTTGGGCGCGCGACGATAAGCGCGCCGTCGAACGCCGCCGCACCGGTCGGGTATGTAAAGCCTGATGATTACATTCCCGCCCCATATGCATCTGCCTGCCCGAGCCGTCCGCCGCCTCGCAACACGCACCGTTTGCCCGCAGGTTCTAGTCTCGCTATTTGCGCTCATCGGCGTTGCCGCGACGCTATCGGCCCAATCAGCGCCATCCCGCAACAACACGAGAGATAAGCGGTGGAGCGATGCCGTCGCCGACTCACTGGTTGATCGCGCGACGGCCCGGCGCGGCGTGCAGTTGGCCGACAGCACACTGCTGAGTTACCAGGCAACCGCGCACGGCTTTCTCGCGTTTCTCGCGCAAATCGGCGAAGGGCTGATCATTCCGCCCAAGGTCGTGCAAAGCGAAGAGTTGGCGCTCACAATCGCATGGTGGCAGCCAGGTCGCAGCGCGCAACAACTGGTGGGACGACGTGATACCACGTTGCTCCCGGCAGACGTTGGGTATTACCGCGATCGTTATGGCGTCATTCTCGACAACTTGCCGGATCGTATTCGTTTGGGTGACGGGCAGGATGTGCGCGACGTGCCGCATCCACTCGCCGCCAGCGCACGTGCGTTGTACGAATTTGAACGCGGCAGTGCGCTACGCATCAGTTTTCCGGGGCGAGAAATTCTTGTCGACGAAGTGAAGTTTCGTCCGCGTGATGCATCGCAACCGGCGGCGATTGGCTCTGTCTATCTCGACCGCGAAACTGGTGCGGTCGTCAAATTGTCGATGACGTTCACGCGCGCCGCGATCATTGACAAGCGGATCGAAACGCTGGTCGTGACACTCGAAAATGGGTTGATACGCGATAAGTATTGGCTACCACGTCGACAGGAAGTGGAAGTATCACGCGGTAGCACGTGGTTGGACATTCCGATTCGCGGCATCGTGCGCGGACATTGGGACGTCGCCAATTACACGGTGAACGAACGACTGCCTGTGGCAACGCTTGAGCTGCCGCGCTGGAGTTCGGTGCCGCGTGATTCGTTGCGCGCGCACCATTTTGAAGGACGCATTGCTGATGTCCTGCCATTCAATATCCAGATTGCCAGCAGTGAAGACGTTGTGCACGCGCGTGAGCAAGCGGAGTTGGCCGTGCGCGCATCGTTGCTCTCTCGACCGGCGCGCGCATCGGTGACGGGACGTGGCATTAGCGACCTCGCGCGATTTTCACGCGCGGAAGGATTTGCGCTGGGCGCTGGTGCTACTGGACATTTCGCGAATGGGTGGATGCTGGCCGGTCGTGCGCGGTACGGATTTTCCGATCACGAAGTGAAGGGATTGCTTGCCCTTGGACGTACACCGGCATTTGGTCGGATTCCCCTCGTACAAGTATTCATCGAGCGAGAGTATCGCGACCTCGCCGCACCCGAACGCGCTGGCGTCACCAATTCCATGGCTGCGCAAGCATTCGGCAGCGACTACACAACGCAGGTCGATACGCGCGCCGTTGGCGCGATGCTGCGGCGCGATCCGCGCGATCCGTGGACGCTCCGCGTGGCGTACGAAACGGATGCACCGGTGCGACGGGCCGCGACACCAATTTCCGGATCGTTCGAACCCGTGTTGCCCGCATGGCGCATTGCGGGAGTGCGGGCAGAACTCCGTGGTGCGGGCGGATGGGTGCCGGACGGCGATCGCACGACACGCGGACTCTGGACAACGGTGTCGTCGATTGGCGCGCTGACTGGTGCCGATGCGTCGACACTGCACGTGGCCCCGTTGGTGGCACGCATGTCGGCAACGCTCCGCATTGAACGTCGCGTGCGCGGCGATCGCACACTGATGACGCAAAGCGAGGTTGCACTTGCCGGAGGTCGCGCGCTGCCGCCGCAATGGCTGGCGTTTGCCGGTGGTCCATGGTCCGCACCCGGCTACAACTTCAGTCAATTCGCAACGCGCTCGTACGTGTCGCAACGATTTGAAGTGCGGCAACCTGTGCCAGCACCGGGCATCAAATTGGGACGCTTTGGTAAATCGCCGACGCACATCACCCTCGCACCATATGTGCAAGCCATTGCGATCGGGTCAGGCTTGCGCAGCGTGCCGTCGCCATCGGCCGGTGTCTATCCATCGGTCGGAATCGGCACACTATTTTTCTTTGACTTGCTACGTGCCGATGTTGCTCGCGGGTTGCGCAATGGGCAGTGGCGTTTCGCGATTGATATTGATCGCGCATTCTGGGGGATGCTCTGACCGCGAAACGGTCGCGCGCATCGACCGACACCGGCACGGGCGCACGCTACGATCGCGCGTATTTTGACAAATGGTATCGGCATCCGCGCCATCGCGTGAAATCCTCTGCCGAGCTGCTGCGACAAGTGCACTTTGTTCTGCACGCCGCCGAATGGGTACTCGGTAGACCCATTCGCACGGTGCTTGACGTTGGTGCGGGTGAAGGCAACTGGCAGCCCGTACTGAAGAAACTGCGACCGCGCGTGCGGTATGACGGCGTCGATCCGAGTGCGTACGCCATTGCGCGGTACGGCGTCCGTCGCGGGCTGCACCTCGGTGGTATTGAGCAGTTAGATGCACTGCCGCTGCGGGACACGTACGACCTGGTGGTATGCTGCGGCATGCTGAATTACCTCGACGCCGAGCAGTTTACGCAAGGTATGGCTCGCGTGGCGGCACGCACCGGTGGCGTGGCGTATCTGGAAATTTTCGCGGACGGTGACGCTTTTGAAGGAGACACGCAGTGGCCGGCGCCAAAGGCGGCCGCATGGTACCAACGCATATTGCGCCGAGCCGGACTGCTGCCGATTGGAATGCAGTGTTATGTCGCGAAGGCGGAGCAGGGTCGAATC
>JAYTTR010000580.1:0-3358 GCA_043744935.1 Gemmatimonadaceae bacterium | reverse complement strand
CCGTCGAACGAATAGAGAGTCGTCAGCAAGCCATCGTCCATCGCTTCAATCGCTGATGCAAGGATCAGCACATCGTTGCGGCGATCTTCCTTGCAGGCGATGCGTTGACACTTGGTGCACGGAGCGTCTGAATCGATGCCCCAACACCGCTTGCAATAGCCAGTTTTTTTGTTGAGCGCCTTCACCAACTCAACGGCGATAAGCACCCCGGCCCTGGTAAACGAATCTTGCGACACGTAGCGGCCGACAAGTTCGTCCGTCTGTGTGCGGTCCTCATCCCGCAAGCACCACATCACCTCCATCCAAGCGAGCGTCGGCATTCGCACAGCAGGTTGCGCCAACAGGATTGCCGAGTGTGCGGACGAGCGCTGCTCTTGCTCCGCCGAACTGTCCGATCTTTCCCGAACAAGATAATCGATCGCTTTGATGACGACGTCCGAGTTAAATGTGGCGAAGTGACGTTTCACCGGTCATTCTCCTCAGTGATCGATCGCATATGTTGCCTGGCAAGCGTGAGAAAGCGAAACCCTGGCATAGGTGCGAGCGCATGGACTGTCTTAGTCGCCAGCGAGTGCGCTGGGACTACCTCGACGCGCCCATCGGTCTCACGGTAAGCGAGCGACACGCCGACGCAGTAGATGGTCCCGCTTTCGTCGTAAGCAGCTGCGGCGTCGTGGAATGAAGCGACGACCTCGTCGCGCGCGATGGGGATTTCTTCGGGCTTCCCGTCGATAAGCAACCGAGCGCACACACGCTCCGTCTCGTCGACTCGACCGATTCGCAAAACTGGAGTATCGATCGTTTTATTCTGGAAAAATAGAGGCGCTTGAGCACGAACAGGCGGCGTCGCCTTCAACGCTTTGACGTCGGCGATGCTCAGAGATTTCGCTTTGCGCTTGCCGGGCAGAAGAACAGACGGCGCATCATCTGAGAATTGAGCGAGCATTGCACCCACAGCGCGCGAGACTGCATTCTGTCGCGGGCGTCTCGTTGCGCGCTTGTCTGCTTGGTGCGGGTCGCTGATCGCCAGCGACATCATTGCCATCACATCACGCCCGGTCTCGGTTCGCGCCGTAACGCGCGGCACCATCTTGTAGTTCTCGACGACCAGCGTCACGTCGTCGCCCTCCGGGTCGCCGCCGCCTGCGGCAACGATTTCGCCCAGCTTTTTCGCGAACGCCTCAACGCGCGCAGGCGAAGCTGGGTTTGAGAACATGAACTTCAGCTCCTCCTTCTTCATGCAACGAGCGTAGCGCAGTCCGTTCACAGATACACGTGCGGAGTGCGGGCGGCGCGCTGGCCGCGCGGGCGGCGGCCACAATCGCCGAATCATCGCCAGTTTCGGACGCAGCGACCGTTACGCGGTAAAGCCGAGAGACCGAACAACTGACAAGTAATGTCCGTTCGCCTACCCTGCAATCCCTCTCGCATTGCGAGTTGACACTTTTGTGTACCGTGTCGAATGCGCTGTAATTTAGCTAGGTACCTATCGAGCCGCATAATTTAGCGAACGCTAAAATTCTGCAATGAGCACGCTCACGACAACGCTGGATCGTTAGCAAATTCGCGCGCACTCTCGACTCATGTTTTTTCGTGAGCAGGAACGACGGCTTCAATTGGACTGTGAACGGCCTACGGAAGTGCCGCCGGACATCGCCGAGAATATTGAGGACTGGGTCGACGCGACGCACACCAAGGCTCTGAGCATTGAGATTGTGCCTGCGGTGCGCGAGGGCGAGATCGTGGCGACGACGCACGTCTCGTTCATGGACAAGATCGCCGCGACCATTCGGGTCGCAGTGCGAGACGACAAGTTGGGGCAGGAACTCCTTGGGTTCTACTGTCAGGAGATTCGCACGATTCTCTTGCATACACCGATGAAGCCCCGCGTGCGGATGCCGGTGTTTGGGCACGAGACCTTCCACGCTGCCCGGCCCTGGGCCAACCACGACGAGGTCCGCTACGGGATGCTCGCGCTGCTGGTGCCGCGTTTGTACATTCTGCGAGCTGATCGGCTAACAGAGACCGCGATCGCGCAGGTGTTGCCATGGTCCAATATCCCATGCTGGATCCTCACGAATCGCGTGCGGCTGTTTCAGGGGCGTTAGGTTGTGGCGCTGACGAAAGGTATAGGTCGCGCAACGGCCGAATGTCCCGCATGCCGTCCTTAAAGTACGCATTCAGCCGATTGATATACGTTGTTTTAGTGTGTTCCATTGGGACCGGCGGAAGCGCCCCGCGCACAAACATGTAGTCGCAAAACGCGCGAGATGTGCGCCCGTTGCCATCTTCGAACGGGTGGATCTGGATGATTCGCGCATGCGTTTCGATCCCAGCGTCCATTACGGCGAATACGCGGTCGACGGTGCCATCTACTTGCATCGCCGCAACGACTTGGTTCTCCGCTCGTATCAAGGCTTCGCGAAGTCGTGCGGCCACTTCGTTTCGATGCACGGAGCGATGCGGTCCAAAGCAGAGATATTCCGATAGCTGCCCCGGCCCGCGGCACTGTCCCGCATGTCCACAAACGCCTTGGAAAATGGCCCGATGCATCTCGCGCAACAACTCCATACTCGCGGATCGATGATCCATCTTGCGAAGCTGGATAGTGTTGTTCAGTGTGCTTAGTTGCCAACTGAGTTGCGCCTGCTCTGGCTCAGTGTATTGCGGTGCGTCGCTCATTGTCTTCCCCACCAAGCCCAAGATCGTGCTCACGCGCGTCAATGCCCTCGATACGCTGTGACGCTATAGTGCACCGGCGGGAAAGCGACTGGTCTAACGACGTCGGTGCTCTGCTCATTGCCTCTGCGATTTCGTTGCGCTGTTTGTCGGTCAGGAGTGGGGTCTGCGGATGAATGTCGAATCCGTGGTCCTCAAACCAACGGATTACGGTGGGAATATCGGCTTCAAGCGATTGAGCTGCCTGAGCGACAGACATGCGACCCTCCGCATACATGCGGCCCATGATAGCCCAAAGCTCTCGGATCCCCGGTTTATTGCGCTGACGAAAGGACGACAAACGTTCGACCGCGCAACGAACACGATGGCCGCTTGCAGGGACGCCGAGTGTCGCGGCGATCTTGTAAAACCGTTCGGCGTCACCGAAGTCGGCAACGACACTGTGCGCGATGCGGCACCATCGCTCAACGGCGCGACGATACTCAAGCAACTCGTTATCGTCAGGTACTCGTCCAGCGCTCAGCACGTCACGGTTCGTCTCGAGCACGTGCTTGACCTCGAGCGCACACGCTCGCGACGTGTTCGCCAAGATCTGGGACATCTTGTTGCGAGCGTCGCCCATCGTCCGAATGTCGAGCTGCACACATGCTTCTGCAAGGTGAGCCAGCACCACATAGAG
>JAYTTR010000579.1:0-3387 GCA_043744935.1 Gemmatimonadaceae bacterium | reverse complement strand
ATGAAGATGATCAGGAGCACGAGCATAACGTCGATCATGGGTGTGACGTTTGGCTCAGCTTTGACACCTGGGCCTCCGCCTGCGCTCATACCCATCGCAAAACTCCTTGTCGTTCAGTGAAGCGACGATTACTGCGAGATGGACGTCTGACCGGCAGTATTGAACTCACGTGTGAAGCGCGAGCGACCAAATTCACCAGACACGCCCTTGATCAAATAGTCGATCATTTCCTTCGACGTATACGTCATCTCGGCCGTGAGATTGTCGATCTTCGTCTGGAAGTAGTTGAACGACCACACGGCCGGAATGGCGACGCCGATTCCGAATGCGGTGGTGATCAGTGCTTCGGCAACACCAGCGGCGATGGCGGTGATACCACCAGAGCCCGACGACGCCATGCCGGTGAACGAGTTGACGATACCCATCGTCGTGCCGAGCAATCCAACGAACGGTGCCGTGGCGCCGACCGTTGCGAGAACGCCCAGTCCACGCTTGAGGTCAACAACCGTCATCAACATTTCACGCTCAACCGCACGCTCGGCAGAATTGATGTCGGCGACCGTCACCGAACCGTCTTGAATGAGCGGACGAATTTCGGCGAGTGCGCCACCGAGAACGCGCGCGACATGCGACTTCTTGTAGCCTTCAGCGAGCTTGATGGCTTCGATGAGGTTGTCTTCTTCGAGGAATTGCGAAAACTCTGGAGCGAACTTGCGCGTCTCGGCCTGCGCCTTCCGCATGGCCCACCACTTCGAGATAAGCACGGTGGTCGAGAACGCCGACATTGCAGCGAGCGTGAAGACGATGCCCTTCGCGAAACCGCCCATCGACTGAAACAGCGCCAGCAGGGACATGTTCATGAATCGAATCTCCGCAGATCGAAAAGAGAGAGAGGCCTAGCGGTTCAGAGAGAACTGGAACGGCTGCTGCACCAGCTGCTTCACCTTACGTCCACCCACTTCGGCGGGTAGAAACCGCATGCGCTGAAGTGCGTTCTTCACGGCGTTCGAAAAGAGATCGTTGTCGGTTTTGAGCACTTTGAACGTGTTCATTTCCGCACGACCCGTGGTGTCCACAACGAACTGCGCGAGCACGGTGCCTTCGATGCCCGCAGACCGCAGCATGTCCGGATACGTTGGCCCTGCCGCGCCCGGCGCCATCACCACGGGCTTCTCCACTTGGAAGTCAAAGTACGGCTGGTCACCCTGAGGAACGGGGCCCTTGCCGCCTTCGACGCCTTTTCCGGTACCGCCAGCCACACCCTTGCCGGTGAAGTCACTCTCGTCCGTGGCTTTCTTGGAAAGATCGATGTCGGGAATGATGTCCGGGATCACGATTGGCGCCGACAGTACCTGGAAGCCTTTCGGTGGCGGCGGCGCGACCACCTGATCTGGTGGTGGGGGTGGCTTTTCCGGCTCGGGTGGTTTGGGCTCGTCCTTCTTGACCTCGACGAAATCCACCTTCTCTTCTTTCGTCTTGTCGTTTGTGAGACCGGCGTTCGCCGTTAGCACGACGCCGCCAACGATCAGGATGCCGTGCACGATAATCGACGCCACGGACCCACCCAACCGCTTTTGTTTCTTGGCCTTCGACTCAACCAGATTGTTAAACATCAGGCTTGTCCGGGGTACGGGTCGCAGTGCACGGGTAGGAGTCCGTATACTGACTTCCGCGAGTTTATCCTCGGTTAGTGATCGAGCAATGGAGAAAACATTAGGATCCGATTAATCCGGGGTTAGCATTGACAATTCAGATTCAACTTCTGAAAACCCAGTCACAGCAATCTCCTGCGCGGATTCGCTCGACAGCGGGAGGGTAACGGTGAACGTACTCCCTCGCCCCAGCCGCGATTGCACCGTTAGCGTGCCGCTGTGCGCCTGCGCTATCCATTGACAGATGGCCAGCCCCAAACCAAAGCCACCACGATCCGCCGCACGGGAACGTACACGGTCGGCGCGCCAGAAGCGCTCAAACACAAATGGAAGATCGGCCGCGGCAATGCCAATTCCAGTATCGCGCACCGTCATCACCGCGTGGTCGGCAACCTTCATCAGCGAAATCTCAACACGGCCGCCATTGGGTGTGTACTTGATGGCATTGGTCACGAGGTTAAGCATGAGTTGCCGCAGCCGACTCGCATCACCATGTACTTCTGCTTCTGCAATTGTCGGGGCATCGATGACGAGATTGCCATCTTCACCAAGGAGCCGCGCGGTTTCCACCACTTCGCGCGTGAGTTCCGCAAGCGCGACCGGTTCACGATACAGATCAAACCGACCCTCGTCAGCACGTGCTAACGTAAGCAAGGATTCGACCAAATCAGCCATGCGTGTGAGCTGCTGCAGGGCTTCTTCCAGTGCGACGGCGCGTTCGGTCCGGTTGGAGGTTGGTGACATCGCGCGTTCAACGTCCGCGCGCATCACGGTGAGCGGTGTCTTGAGTTCGTGACTCGCATCGGCGGTAAAGCGGCGCAATGCACCGAACGATGTTTCGAGTCGCTCGATGAACGCGTTCAGCGTCGACGAGAGGCGCGCCAATTCGTCGCCCGCCGCACCAATAGCCAATCGTCGGTGCAATGAGCGCCCATCGGTAATGGCCTCAACCTGATCCACCATACGGTCGATTGGCCGAAAGGCCCGTCCCGCTATTACCCACGAAAAAATGATGGAAAGCACAATGAGAAACGGCGCAACTATGAGCATGGTGTTCACCAAATCAGCAGGCGCGAGCGTTGCCGGTGTGGTGCTGGTCGCCGCATACACGCGATAGCGCGCATTCACACCCAGCATCACATCGCGTGACGCAATCAGCACTTCATCCGCGCGCATGGTGACCACATGGCTGCGGGCACCCGGTGTCGTTTTTCGCGCCGAGTCGCTGAACAGTCCACGATCCTGTACGGAGAGGGCTGCGACATCGGGTGACGCATACAAGTCATACCCGGTGCTGTCCTGCACCAGCACGTAGTCGGGCAGCAATTCGAGAAATGCGCGCAGTCGGACAGACACCGTCGGACCCGCCAACGGATCATTCTTCGCGACGACCGGCTCCGTGCCCGCGCTCCGCGCAACATTGATGGCCCGCACGACGCGATCCACCGCCTCCTGCGCCTGCTGCTCAAGCTCCCGGTAGACCGTAGCGCGACGCGCCGTGAGCAGTGCAAGCGCAAACACGAACAGCGTGGTGACAAGCGCTGCCGTGTAGGCGGCGGTAAGTCGCGACCGAATCGAGCCCACGAGTGGGTCGGCGTTCCGCTACGCGCGAATCATGTAGCCAACTCCACGCACCGTCGTGATCAATTTCTTCTCGTGCTTCGCATCGATTTTCTTGCGTAGATGATTAATCACCACATCGACGATATTGGTACCCGGATCGAAGTGATATCCC
>JAYTTR010000578.1:0-3394 GCA_043744935.1 Gemmatimonadaceae bacterium | reverse complement strand
GCATGCGCACGGCAAAGACGATCGTCGCGATCAACAAAGACAAGGACGCGCCGATTTTCAAGATTGCCGACTACGGCATAGTGGGCGATGTGTTCGAGATTATGCCGGCGCTGACGGATGCGATCCGGAAGGCGAAGGCGCAGGGGTAGGACAATGGCAGTCTACGCACAGGGGCCGCGTCGAGGAGATTCGATGCGGCCTTTCGTGTTTTTTGCAAATCCGGTAGTGGCGCTTTGCGGACCGCGACAGTGCGGTAAGTCAACGCGCGGCGCTCGCCTTGTCCACGCAAAACCCGCCCCCTAGCTTGGCCTCATGTCTCTCTCCAACGTCATTTTCGCGATCATCCTCATTGTTGCGCTCGGGTTTTTCACACGGAGCGCGCGGCGGCTGATTCGCTGGCTGAAAATCGGACGTCCTGAAGTTCGGACCGATCAACCAAGCACGAGAACCAAAAACTTTTTCGCGATCGGCATCGCGCAAACCAAAATTCTGCGCGACCCGATCGGCGGCATGATGCACGCTTTGGTGTTTTGGGGTTTCTGCGTGCTCGGTCTCGGTACGATGGAAATCATGATCCAGGGACTGGTGACTGGATTTTCGTACGCGTGGATTTTGCCGAGTTTTTTGTATCTGCCGTATGTTATTTCGCAGGAACTGTTCGCGGTGTTTGTGCTCATACCGGTGTCGTTCCTGCTGTATCGTCGGTTGGTCATCAAACCGGCACGGTTTCGCAATGATCCCGTCCATGGCGGGGATGCGGTGTTCATCCTCAGCATGATTGGCGCCTTGATGGTGTCGTTGCTGCTGTTGTTTGCGATGGAAATTCGCACCGGCGCTTCCACCGACGGGCGTGTCGTGTCGCGTCTGCTTGCCTCGCTGTTCAGTGGTGTGTCGCCCGACGCGGCGCATGTGATCGCGCGCAGTGCGTGGTGGTTTCATGCGGTGCTCATCTTGTATTTCTTGAATCACTTGCCTGGTTCAAAACATTTACATGTATTGACGTCCCTCATCAATGTGTGGTTCTCCAATACGAGTGGGCCAGGCACCGTTGGCGCGATGCGGCCGATGGATCTCGAGGCGGAGAACGCCGAGCAGTTTGGTGCGTCGGACGTTGAGCATTTGTCGTGGAAGAATCTGCTTGATGGATATTCGTGTACTGAGTGTGGGCGATGCACGGCGGTGTGCCCCGCGAACATCACGGGCAAGGCACTCTCGCCGCGCATGATTGTGGTGAAAACGCGTGCGCGTTTGACCGAGAAAGCGCAGCTGCTCGATGTGATGCAGGGTGCCGAGCCAACCGTCGAGCAAGTAGCGGTGCTTGATCACAAACTTTTGGATGGTTGGATCACGGAAGAAGAACTGTGGGCCTGCACGAGCTGTCGCGCCTGCGTGGTGGAATGCCCGGTGTCCATCGACCAATTGGATATCATCAACGAATTGCGACGCGACTTGATGTTGATGGAGTCGCGCTTCCCCGAACAGTTGCAGCCTGCGTTGCAATCGCTTGAGCGCAATGGCAGTCCGTGGGCGTTCAGTCCGACGGATCGCGAATCGTGGGCGGAAGGGCTCGACGTGCCGACGATGGCCGAGCTCGCGGCGCGTGACGAGCAGCCCGACGTTTTGTTTTGGGTGGGCTGCATGGGTTCATTTGACGATCGTGCAAAAAAAATTACGGTGGCATTCGCTCGTATTCTGCAGGCCGCCAACGTGAAGTTCGCCATCCTCGGCCAAGAGGAGAGTTGTCATGGTGATCCTGCGCGCCGCATGGGCAACGAATATTTATATCAGATTCTGGCGAAGGGAGTGATTGAAACACTCGATGGCTACAAGGTAAAAACCATCGTTACGTTCTGCCCGCACTGCTTTCATCAAATGGGAAAGGAGTTTCCAGACTTGGGCGGGCACTATGATGTCATTCATCACACGGAGTACATCGAGCAGCTGCTCAATGAAGGACGCGTGCCGCTTGAAACGGAGCATGGACAGCGACTGAAGGTGGCGTATCACGACTCGTGTTATCTGGGCCGATACAACGAGGTCTACGATGCGCCTCGCAATGCACTCAAAAAAGCGTTGCCGATCATAGATCTCGTCGAGCCAGCGCGCACCAAGAGTCGCGGTTTGTGTTGTGGTGCCGGTGGCGGTCGCATGTGGATGGAGGAAAACGTAGGCAAGCGCGTCAACGTCGAACGCAGTGAAGAGCTGTTGGCGACCGGGGCCGATCAGATTGCGGTGGCTTGCCCGTTCTGCATGACGATGATCACCGACGGTGTCACGGGTGCGGGTAGCAGCGTGCCGGTCCTGGACATCTCGGAAGTAGTGGCGAGTCGTCTATTGGCGACTCGTGCGTAGGTCGCGAGGAACGCCGCACGTTGATTGACAAGCGAAAGCCCCCGCCAACAGATGATTGGCGGGGGCTTCGTTCATTCTCTAGTCCCTGGTCCCTGGTCCGTAGACCGCTCGGTGGCGTCTACAGGCTCGGCCGCATAGGTCGTGCTCATGCCCAGACGATGCGCATCACCTGAATTTCCTGGTTGATCTTGCCGTCACGGTACGGCGTCCTTGTCGTTTCGAGAATTCGCAGCCCCAGCATCGGTAGCCGCGCCACGAAACCCGACAACGCCACGCGGCCCGGATCTGCGACAATCGCCACACCGCGTGGTGCCAATGATTTTGCAATGCAGTCCGCGACGAGCGTCGCGTACTCTGGCTCATAGACAACGTCCGCCCCAACGATGACGTCAAACGGACCAAACGCCTCCGGCCACGAACGCCAATTCACAAGTTGCACAGTGGGCTCGTGACCAAGATTGCGCCCAGCATTTGCGCGCGTCACATGCAATGCGTCTTGGTAGTAGTCGGTGGCGATGACCGTGAAGCCTGCGCGCATCGCCGCAATCGTTGGCAAGCCCAAGCCGCATCCCAACTCGAGTAGCGTACGACCTTCGCCGCGCTCCGCCAACAAGGTCGTCGCGAGTTGCCGAGCCGACGGCCAGAGATCGGCCCAATACGGCAGGCGTTCATCCATGACATAGTCTGCTTCGCTGATCAAATGGTCCGCGTTCGCCGGCTTTCGAAGCACAAACGTTGTATCGCCGACCTGCACGGTTTCGTCGGCCAAGGTAAAACGGCGCGCCAGCGCGTCATCAAGCAACGCACCATGCAACGTTTCAATCGCGTCCCGAACGATGTCACTTGATGGTCCCGTCACGTGTAGCCTCCCAGTGAGACGTCGCTCTGCCATTCTGCATCAGGCATCAGGATCGCGTCCAGCATCATGCCAGGCACGACGGCGTTGATATGCTCTGGCACAACGAGCAGCGCATTCGATGCGGCCATCACGCGAAGGAGGTTGGATCCCTGCGGACCCGCCAACCACGCGTCCAGCAGTCCG
>JAYTTR010000577.1:0-3397 GCA_043744935.1 Gemmatimonadaceae bacterium | reverse complement strand
GGTGGCTGTAGCTCAATTGGTTAGAGCACCGGTCTGTGGCACCGGGGGTTGCGGGTTCAATTCCCGTCAGTCACCCTGAGGTCTTGGAGTAGGTCCGTGGCTCAATTGGTAGAGCACCGGTGTCCAAAACCGGCGGTTGGGGGTTCGATTCCCTCCGGGCCTGTGTTGTTGTTTTGACGTTGGTGGTGGTGTTTTTGATGTTTCGCCGCGGGCGGTTTGCCGTCGGTATAGACCCAACGGCGGTATCGTCTAGGGGACTAGGACACAGCCCTCTCAAGGCTGGAACACGGGTTCGAATCCCGTTACCGCTACTGCTGGTGGTGTTGCAGGAAAT
This sequence comes from Gemmatimonadaceae bacterium, assembly GCA_043744935.1. GTDB lineage: Bacteria > Gemmatimonadota > Gemmatimonadetes > Gemmatimonadales > Gemmatimonadaceae > Gemmatimonas. Next base: position 3,063 of record JAYTTR010000577.1, on the reverse strand, counting down.
TTGTCGGCGCACCTTTGGCCCCATCGTCTATCGGTTAGGACGGGACCCTTTCAAGGTCCAGAGACGGGTTCGACTCCCGTTGGGGCTATGGCTCCCCGTCGCGAGTCGGGGAGTGGTTGGTGGTGGTGTGGTTGCACGCGTGCGTTTGGGGGGCGTAGCTCAATTTGGTTAGAGCACTCGACTGTCACTCGAGAGGTCGCGGGTTCGAGCCCCGTCGCTCCCGTAGTTCATAGCAGGATGTTGTTTGGGTTTCGGTTGACGCGCGGTTGTGGGTTGCGTCAGCTGATGGAGCATCGAGTTTCAGTATCGAGCATCGCCCTCGTGGTGGAATTGGTAGACACGCTACTTTGAGGTGGTAGTGCTGCAAGGCGTCGCGGTTCGAGTCCGCGCGAGGGCATTCTGACGGGTAAGGTGGTCGCAGGGCACGGCTCCTCCCCGTGGATACGTTATGTGATTCTGGGACACGATATGGTTGTGCGAGGGCTGCCACAGTAGCTCAGTGGTAGAGCACCCGATTCGTAATCGGGCGGTCATCGGTTCAATCCCGATCTGTGGCTCTTGACGTCAGTTTTTGTGCGGGATACGGGATGAAGTTCAGCGACGGACGCTCATTGGGCGTCCGTTGTTTGTTTGGATGATTATTGGTTGCAATTCATGTCGCGATATCCGACCCCAACCACGAATGTGCCCGCCGCAAAGTCCCGTTTGTTGGCGCTCGTGAAAGGCCGCATGCGCGCGCGCCACTTGAGCCCGCGTACGGTGCAAGCATACGCAGGATGGATCATCCGTTATATCCGATATCACGGCATGCAACATTTCACTGTGCCTGGTAACACTGACATCATTGCGTTTCTCACTTACTTGGCCGACCAGCAGCGTGCGTCGCGTCCTGAGGTCGACCGCGCCCGCTTGCCTGCCGTGTTGAGTCGAGGGGAGGTGCGCGCGGTGCTTGGTGAGCCGCACGGCGCCACTCGGCTGATCGCACTGCTGCTGTATGGGGCAAGGCTGCGACTGCTGGAGTGTCTGACGTTGCGTCTCAAGGATCTCGACTTTGCGCGCGGCGAGATTGTGGTGCGCCGCGGCAAGGGGGGCAAAGACCAGGTGACTCGACCGCAAGGCGGCGTGGGCCATTGACTTGGCGTGGCAGTGGGTGTTTCCCGCCGCGCGGCAATATCGCGACGTCGTCACCGGGCAACTTCGCCGCCATCACGCGCATGAGACTGCGGTGCAGCGGGCCATGCAGCAGGCTGTACGCGCGACGGGGATCGCGAAGCGGGCGACGTGTCACACGCTTCGGCACTCCTTCGCGACGCACTTGTTGGAAGATGGGTACGACATCCGGACGCTGCAGGAACTGCTGGGGCACACCGACGTGAGTACGACAATGACGGAGACGCACGTTCTGAACCGCGGCGGGTTGGCCGTGCGGAGCCCGGCGGATCGACTTGACAGCGGATAGCGGATATTGCTGCAGTGCTTGCAGTGATTGGAGATTTGGCGGTAGGATCTAGTGCGGCTGAATAGAGAGTTATACAGCACAACCCTTACTCCATCTAAGTTCAATGGCTCTATCTCGTTTACTCCTCGTTTTTGCTTCGATCGCGATGTTCGGTCACCGCGGTGCGACTCAACAATTTATTGAATCGGCTGAAGGGCGAGTCGAGGTCATCGGCCTTAAGCGATGGACAGCGGCGATGCTCGCGGATTCACTCGGTCTGCACGTGCCCGGCGTTTCGCTTTTCCAAACGAAGGAATGCACGAAGGCTCTAACCGGCAAGCTGCACTTCAGCAGCGTGTTCATCGACAAAATGATTTTTGCGGGTCAGGAAGGAAAGAGTGCCCAATCTGTTATTATCCGGCTCGTAGAGCCACAAGACTCCGGACGTATTGTGTGGCGTGCCGAACCACGCGATAGTGGCCGGGTGCAGATGGCGTGGCGAGATCTTGCGCTCGTGCTCGGCGATTCAGCCATGACGTACTTCCATGAAGGTGAAATGGAGCCGCTCCAAGTGTATGGCAACTTTCTTCAACTCGGTTCGGATAGTGCGCTCAAGAAGATTGCGTTCATGCCATGGAACCGAGCGCGGACATTACTGTTTTGGAAGGTCCTGAAGCGACACAATGCGGCGAAAGATCGCGATCTTGCTATTCGAGTTTTACAGCAGGATGGCAACCGGCGAAACCGCATGATGGCAGCTGCCATCTTAGCCAACTTTCCGAACGAAGACGTATCATGGCGAGCGCTTGCAGACGCGGTCCGTGATTCTTACACTGGCGTCAATCGCGCGGCGATAATGAGTTTGCAGTCCCTTGCTAATTCGTTTGCACGCCCGGTGGACTGGGCGCCCAGCGCGCATGGTATTCGAGCAATTCTTGATGGAACCAATATTGCCGAATTCATGTCCTTCACTCGAGTACTGGTTCAGACATCCGTAGCTCCGGCGCTCGCGCCGACGCTCCTGAAAGGTGGTGGTGAGCTCATCGTTGCGCATGCCGACGCCAATGATCGACGTTCGCATGAACTCGCCATCGCGCTGCTGACGCGGCTGAGTGGCCGCCCTGCAATTGGCACAGATTGGCGGACGTGGATCGGAAGCCTATAAATGCGTGTCGCAACACGCCGGTGCTGTCTAACGGGTCGTTGCTGCTGACATGGCGCTGAGGTGCGCCGTGTAACGTCGCAGCTATCGCTGCTCATTCAGCGCTATTTTATGACAGCCATTGCAGCAGAACGCGACGTTGAGGCTGTAGGATAAGTCGTTTTTACGTGCTGTTTGCGCGCGCAAGATCGCTGCCACAATCGAACGCCTGATCGTGCGTGCACATGTCACCTGAAACGACGCGGTGCGCGCACAAATACTCGTACCGCGCGCGATGCTTACGCCGCGTAGCCGGCGTGCGCGAGTTTTTCAATGTTGTGCACGAGACAAAACAGTTGCCACTGCGCGTCGACCTTCGCGCGATCGCGGAGCGTGAAGCGATCAAGGCGCTTGTTGTGACGCAGATTCGCAAACACCGGCTCGACGGTGGCGAAGCGTTGCCCATACTGTGCGCGACCGTGTG
>JAYTTR010000576.1:0-3412 GCA_043744935.1 Gemmatimonadaceae bacterium | reverse complement strand
ATGTGGCTGAGACGCGTTCTACACTCGGCTGCGCGCTCGCCGTCGTTATCGGTTGTTGCGGAGAAGTCACGTGCTAGGGAACGATGGTGATGCCGGGTGGGGGCGGCGGTAACGTAATACCCGCGCCGTCGGACATCGCCCCAACTTTTGCGCTGGTCTGCTTGACCGATGCAGACACAAAACGAAAAAATGCTTTGAAGGCGTCGGGTGACATGTCTTGCATCTGAATGACCGTTTCCGTCACCTGTTTCAGTACCTGCGCGTCTGCTTGATCGCCACACGCAACAGCGATGATGTTGGCGGGGCGTCGTTCCCGCAGTTGTTGCGCGTACATCGGCCATTCCGTGTCCGTTGGCGCACCGTCAGACAAAATAAAAACCAAGGGCCGCCAATCGCCCTTTACTTCGGCCGTGGTGCGTACGAGTTCGCGATCAAAGACATCAAGCAGCAATCGCAGTCCATCGCCAAAGTGCGTGTTGCCACTGGCAACGAGGTCGGGGGGATTGAACATCGCAACTTCGGTGAGTGGTACGAGTTGCTGTGCGCTATTGGAAAACGTGAGGATCGAGAGATACGCGCTCTCGATGGCCTGTGGATCGCCGAGCAGGTCACGATGAAGCTGACGGATACCGGATTTTACGGACTCGATCGGCGTGCCCTGCATGGAGCCCGAGACATCGGCGAGGATGTAGACCGGAAGACGACGAGTAGACACGAGTTGTCGGGGATAAGGACCAGGGGATAGGACGAGGGAAATGAAAGAGCGACCCGCAGAATGCAAAACCCCGCGACGCCCGACGGGCGCCACGGGGGAAGCCGCGCGGTGGGCCAGAGGCCCTGTGCGCAGCAATCTTGCAGCGCCTTACAACTGGTTTAGCGTACGCCCCCAGCCGGTGCCGTTGCACTGGCTGCGCTGTTCGGTTTGCCAAGGCTCGCCGAACGTTTCGCCTTAGCCGTCACAGACACGCTGTCCTTGCGCGCACTCGTGTCCGTCTTGTACACAAGACTCGGGAAGGGCGTACCGTTCCAATCCGGCCGACCCCACAAGGCCGGATAGTACTTTACCATCTGTGCGCCGAAGAGCGGCTTGTAGTTGCCGTTGTGACACGTAACGCACTGCGCCTTCGGCGCATCGCCCATCGCACCCAAGCGAACGGAGGGGTAGACCGTTTGCAGCGGCGCGAGATACCCATTGTTTACGTCGCGCAACATCAGAATGCCGTGATACGCCGAGACACGCGCCGGTGGTGCTTGTGTCCAGCTCGCGAACTGCCGTGAGTTGTGGCAGTAGGTGCAATTGACGCCGAGCGACTTGGACTGGCTAATCATCAATGCATACGTCCACTCAGTCTGCTTTACCGAGCTTCGATTGCCGTTTGATGGTGCCATTTGCTGCGAGACCACACGTGCACCATCCCGATCGAGGTAGTGCCGCAAGTAGTCCGTCTGGTCGGAGTAGAACCAGAGCCCATTGGGGAGTGGTTTCCCCATGTGACACGTGTAGCAGGTGACGCCAGTATTCTTCACGTGCTGCGGGTAATTGCCGTTGATATTGCGTGTCATTTGCAGCATACGACGCGCCACCAGCTTCGTGTAAATCGGCTTGCCGTTGTTGAGAGTATCCGACGATAGATTTGCGATATTGTGGCAATATGCGCAGTTGCCAGTGCCTGCCACCCACGTGCTCATCGCGACCATGGTGCGATTAAATTCGCCCACGCTGAGATCGTTGAGTACTTGCACGTTTCGCCACGGCAGCGGTCCCGGCGGCGACTCGCCGGCTGGTGGCAGCGGTGCGGGGATTTTCACCTGGCTGAACTTCGCCGCCAGCTTGCCGTGATCGTAGTTCTGCTCCATTGCCACGCCACGATATCCGACCTGCACTGAATCGGTCTTGTTGCTGCCGCACGCACTGACCGCGAGTGCGAACAGCGACGCCGACGTCACCATCATGCGTCGCATCACGACGTTCATGGCGTTCTCCGAGGAGCAACGATCGGCGCAGCGGGCGGTTTTACCATCGCCGTCGAATCCACCTTTTTCGTCGTATCAACTGGAGCGATTACCGCAGTGCTGTCGAGCATCAGCGGTGATACCGCCGGACGATATGCAGGAAACGAATCTGGCGCCGTGCCCTGATAGCGACCGCGCAACAACTGCTGTTGTTCGGGAGTAAGCACGTTTTGCGCCGGATAGGCCGACACAAGTCCGTGCTTCACACCCCACAAATACCAGTTATCAACGACCGTGCCCGTGAGCAAAATGCCAATGCCACCGGTAAATGTGGTGAGCACCGCAAACCACCACGACCATCGGTGAATCGACTCCATCGTTGCGTTGAAGCCCATCGTCCAGCGCCAGAACAGCATGGAGCGTTCGGCCGCTGTCCCGCGATCCGTGATCTGCTCGATTTCACGCTCGCCACCCAACCGGGCGACGGCGAGAATCGTGGCGCCATGCATCGCAAACAGCACCGCGCTTCCGTACAGGAACACGATCGAGAGTGCGTGAAACGGGTTGTAGTACAGATTGCCGTACCGAATGGAAAACGCTGCCGTCCAGTCCAAGTGCGGGAAGATGCCAAACGGCACCATTTCGCTCCAACTGCCGACAAGCAAGGGCTGAAAAAAGAACGAGAGGTATAGAAAAATTGCGGATGCAAATGCCCATGGGAGATGCGTGCCCATGTTGAGTGCTCGCGCGCGACGATAGACGCGCACCCACCACAACAAAATGCTGATCGTCAAGAAAAAACCGGCCATGAGATACCATCCACCTTGCCGCAGCGGCGGAATATGGAGGCCGTATTGCGGTGGTGGCGGTTCAAGTGCCAGCCACGGAAGTTGACGGATGAACTCGATCGGACTCCAGCCGACCGATGCCCACATGTTCAACCCGATAATTTCAAAAGCCATGAATCCAAACAACAATGAAAGGATGCCGGCCCAACCGAGGTAAATAGGTCCGATCTGCGCGTCGCCGAACTTGCCGGCAAGGCTGCTAAACCACCCGGTGCCATAGCGAGCACCCGTCGACAAATCGATCGGGAGCCCAGGGTCCGGGGCGGTGCGCACTTGCACGCGCGTAAAGAGGTTCTGGTATTCAAGCATTGCGGCTCTGCCTCAGCGCCAGATCGGAAGATTGAGCCACCAGCCCCACCACTCTGGCCAGCCCCTCGACCAGAAGGGACCGGAAATCACGATGCAGATGGCACTCCAGATACTGGCACTCATCGCGAGGAAGAGGCCGAGCCGGTGAATGCCAATCGCACCGATTGAGTAGCCGACCAGGTCGCGGAAGAAAACGTTTTCTGTCTCGCTTGTACCGACTGGGGTGCCCTTCTTCGGATTGGTCACCGACAAGATCAGTGATCCGTGCATTGCCAACGCGAGACAGGTGGTAAAGAAGAACG
>JAYTTR010000575.1:0-13457 GCA_043744935.1 Gemmatimonadaceae bacterium | reverse complement strand
GGTATCGCATCGAGAACGGCACCGGTCGGCGGTGCGCCATTGTGATCGAAGCGGTTGAGGTTCGTCCATGCACACGAACACCGATCTATCTCCAAGGCGGATTCGACCTTGCGAGTGATGTTCCAGAATGGCCCCTTCCATTTATCGCCAAGGTTGAAGTCTCGGTAGATTTTGAGTTGGGCATCGATGTCGTCGTAATCGTCCAACCAGCCTCCGGTCTCTTGGCCGACCACGAGGAGTTTTGTCCGTTGGATGGAATACGATGGCGAGTCGACTAGCAGCGGTCCCTGAAGACCTTCGTTCGGAAACAAACCCGCGAACTCGGAAAGGCGGGCGTGATGGGTTTGGTAGAGGTCGCGAAGTGTGTTCATTGGACTTTCTGTTGGATTCAGTGTGTGCGAGCGATGCCTAACGACAGCGTTCTGTTGCAACGGCATTCAACAGGTTGCGGCCAGCGAGCGTTGTCCGCCATTCTTGTAGCCGTTGACAACAACAACGCAAGGTTAGGTATCCGGTAGCTGCTCCTTGCAGTGCCTAACAAGCTTTTCAGTAAACGGCTGCGTACGAATGTTATCTCTATGCAAGTTCCCTTCAGCTACCGCGTCAACCGCTGCGACGGCTCTCAAGAATTCCGCCTCCGCTTCATGCGTGTTCCAGAGAACCTCAGTGATCGAATCGGCAACACGCTTAGAGTCAGCAGAGTTTGGACGGGGCCACTTTGCCGGCGAGAGAAAGATTCGTACCGCGAGAAGAATGTGATATCTCGCCGGTTTGTATTTTGCGTCAATCGTGCCATTGCGAAACAGGTACTCTATTCGGTACAGAGCCGTCGCTGCCATGTAATACTGTTCGAGCTTGTGATCCGGCCCAAAGATTATCTCGCCGACTCGATCTAGCAGCACTTTAAAGTTTCTGGTCGTGCGGTGAGGTTCTTCGAGCGCGATTGAGGCATACGCACGAATCAAATTTGTCAGCGTGACAATGCGAGTCTTCTCGATCCCGACTGCAGTATCGTATTGACGCGATCTGCGCTCATAGTAAAGCCTTGTTACTTCAGGGAAAGTAGCGAAAAATGCCTCTATCTTTTTCTGAAAATCATTAAGTGCGAGGAGCTGCTCCTCCTTTACCTGCGTCTGCCTGTTTGTTGCCTTGATGATTGCCGCAGTGATCTCTTCATCCTGCGTCGCAATCAGGCGCAACGGAACCAATACCGTGCTATCCGCAAGTGTCCGCTGATCGAACAAGACGTGACTAGTTTGGCACCCGTTCACGATCTGATAATCTTCGATGTGAAAGCGGTTGCCAGTCGCACGAAGTGTTTTCGCGATGATCGTCACTCCGTTGTTCATCAATGAAAATCGAGCACGTAAGGTGTCACTTGTCAGCGTGGCCCGAATCTCTGAATTAACAGCGTTATAGTCCTGCCAGTCCCGGACGTTGTCGTAGAAGATGCTCTTTATGAGGTTGCCGCCTTCATCCACGAGGAGCCTAAGAAACTCAGGAGCCGGAAGAAAGCCGAGATATGCTTCCGTGACTCCGGGAATATCTGGGATGACAGTGCGACTGGTGAACGTGAAATCCCGTGCAATTGCGTTTCGCGACTGATTGAAAAGGCGCTGGAGTGCTCCAGCATCTAAGGGAATAAAGTCGACTGATCGGAACAATCCCAAGTTGCGAAGGTCTTCCGAGACCGTACCTGCCCGCGCAATCAGATTCTGATCGTTCGTCCAGCGGCCCGTAGTCGCGTAATACATTTTGCAAACGGGATTACCCCGTAGAAATCGAGATGAGCGAGCGAATATTGCGTTCGATATCGCTGCCGCCTCCTGGATCTGAATGTTACGCGGAAGAGTCGGTGGTTCGCGAAAAAAGTCCTGCACGCCGAAACCAAAAGTGCCAATTTTGGCCGCCTCAAATGAGCTTGAACGTTCCGCCTGGACGAATACAAAGGTGACATCAAGAAAGCCGTTGGTCTCGGCGAGCTCTTTGACCATCTCTTCATCTGTGACAAGCGTACCGTTTACGACGATCGCGAGCGCGTCGACCCCGGTGTCGTTTCCAGAGCCGGTTGCGATCTCAGAAGTGTCGACGGTCTCGGACAGATGTGGCAGCACGGCAAGGTACGACGCGAACCGTTCGAAGCGATCGTCTTCCGGCAGCGCCGAAACTGCGTGCTGCACTGAGAAGTCATCCAACAATGCCTGCGTAATTCTGTCCATGTCAGTTATTCTCGAATTGTGGTGACGGTGAAGATATCTAACGTAAATTCGGCAGCGAGCGATAGCTGCAAGCAACCGCCTATTTACCCGTTGCGTGCAGTAATAAACAAAAAGTGCACTTTCAAACGCTTCAGCGGAAGTCCGTTCACGTGAAGCGTTTACCGATTACTGCAATCGAAATTCATGCGTGATATGGAATGCAGATAATGCAGGGTAACACATAATCGTCGTGAGGAACCCAATTTTTCGAAGAAGCACCGGGCTATATCGCGAGCTCCCCACAATTCCTGCACCGTTTGAATGTCGTAGCCTGATTCCAACAAATGCGTTGCCAACGAATGCCGAAACGTGTGATATCCAACGCGCTGCGCGATACCAGCACGAACCGCGGCCTGCGAAATGGCGCGCTGCCGCACGGTTGTGTGAACGCGGAATTATCGTCATTGGCCCGGCCCCCCTGCAATACTCGCGTGAAGCAGGAAACACCACATCAACGGCACGCTGTGTGATGCCATTCCATTTTTGCGATCCAGCGCACCATGACTTCGATATATCCTCCGCCCTTCGCCCTTCGTTGCGTTTGCACGTGGAGGCAAACGCTCACTTGCGCCAATGAAGAAAGCGCACGCACGCGCGCACCCAGCGTTCGTACGCCTGAATGGTACGCGGAGAATAATCGTCTCTGCATTTACACACATCAGAACAGCCCTCACACCATCAATCACACCTGACGCACGATCATCCTATCGAGCGACGCAACCAGTACAATCGCGGTTTTACAAGCGTGCGCCGATCAATCCGCATACGTGACTGCGTGGCAAATCAGCAAATTCATTATCGATCACAATGAAACGGTGGAATGCACGCCTACCGCAGAGGTTTAGCAGTGGGAACGCGCCGCGGTTTCGGCGCCGAACCTCGCCTCACATACGGACGGGCCGCGACGCAGTTGGCCGTTGTTCCAGTGCCTTCGAACAACTGGGCACTCAATCGCTGAATCCGCGCGTCGGTCAGTGCCGTCCGACATTCGGCGATCAACAATGGCTGAATTGATCCGCCTTTAAACGCGTCGCTCTCCCAACGACAATGCGCTTCCATGAAATCACTCCACTGACGCTGCACGGTGGCAAGGCTTTGCAATCGTTCGGCTGGCAGGGTTTCGCGCAGTTTGTCGAGCAAGCGCGTCAGGAGCGCTGATGCCTCCTCCGTTCCCGCGCCAGCGCATGCATTCAGATCGATCTGTGAGACGGCGTTTGCACATTGAGACTGAGCCGACGTGACGACCGGTGCGACGAACAACGCGATTCCAATGGCGAGAGTGATTCGCATGCTCCGTCCTCGTGAATATTTTTTGACACCTTCAACATGTTGCTTCGATAGTGGGAAGATAGCGAACAGCAAGGAATCGCCACGCACGAACCCGATCGAGTCAGACCATTACACGCGGTACGCTGGTTCGGTAAATCCGGGCCACCGGTTGCTCACGTGATCGAGTATTTCAAATGCATCCGCCGCTTCACGGTACGCGATGCGAATCGGCTGGGCCGGTGCGTCCGTCGACATGAGAGTGGTTGCGCCGAGCAGCGTGCCCACGATGCGCGTGACGTGTCGAATCATGCGTCGGATGCGGTACTGTGTGGAGTCATGCACGCATTGCACGTCGTTACTAACGCGCGACATTACAATCTCGATCGTTCGTCAAACACATCTCAGTGCGTTTGTCAGTATCCGCGCGTTGTAGCTGAGTACGCCACTTGCGGCTCACGTGAATTGGGTCAATCTTAGCGATGAGAGGCTTGCGATGGCACATTCTTCGAGTTTGTTCATTGAGGATTATGAGAGTAAGACCATATCGAGTGTGTGGACGAAGCGCGCATCATCCGCAAAGCGATTCGCACGCAATCTTTCGAACGACTGGACAGCGATGATACTGCAACTCCTGAAGGACGAGACGCGCGCGAGCCACACCGCGCTCGAAAGCCAGATGCCTCTCCTCGACGCTAATTTGCGCCCGAGCACCTACCAGCATATGGTGCAAAAGCTGTTCACGTATCACAAACCGCTCGAAGTATTGCTGCTGTCCTCTCCCGGCTTTGCAGATATCGGCATTGAGTATTCCGAACGCGGCAAGACGGCGCGCTTGGCACGCGATCTCGAAGCACTGGGATTGAGTGCGAGCGACATCGAGCAGTTGCGCCTCTGCGAGAGTTTGCCACCCTTGCAAAAGCAGTCTCACATCTGGGGCTGTCTCTACGTGCTTGAGGGCGCGACACTCGGCGGACAAATAGTCGCCCGCCACCTGCAGGCTAGCCTGGGGTTGACGTCCAAAACCGGCGCGTCGTATTTCAGCGGCTACGGTGTTCAAACCGGTCCGCAATGGAAAGCGTTTTGCGCGCTGCTGACCGCGTATGCCGCACGCGTGGACGATATGGGCGACATCCTCGCCGGCGCCAACGCGACATATGCGACGCTGAGTGCGTGGATGCGCGTGGAAGACGGCGCACCAGCGCCGCGTGCCTCGGCGTTGTCGCAACCCGCCTTCGCATGACAACGGCCGCGCGCGACAATGCCGCGCCGCTGCCGTGGGCAGACGGAGTGTACAGCATCAAACAGCATGGCACGAGTCTTACCACCTGCGACTCCGAGCCTATCCAGGCACCGGGATGTATTCAGGCGCATGGCGTTTTGGTGGCGGCTCGCGTTTCGGACCTGACGATTCTTCAGGTGAGCGAGAATTCCGAACAGTTCTTCGGTGCGACACCTGACAGTCTTCTCGGCCAACCACTGCTTCGTCTATTGAGCAGCGAGCAGGAGCAACGCGTTCGTTCCATGATTGCCAACGATGCGATTGAAGGAAATGCCTTGTTCGCCTTCACCGTTCCGGCACGTGCCGACATTGCACCATTGGACGTCTGCGTGCACACGATGAGCGGAGTGCTCATTCTGGAGTTCGAGGCGAGCGGTCGTGAGGCGTCGTCGCCCCGCCACCTGTCGGGTGATTTCTTTTCAGCGGTCCGGGCGGCGGTGGGCCGAATGCAGAGTACCGCCGGCCAGCTGGCATTCTGTCATCGCATTGCGGACGAAGTGCGCGGCATCACCGGACTGGATCGCGTGATGGTGTACCGCTTCCACGCGGACAATCACGGCGAGGTCGTCGCGGAGAGCAAGTTGGCGGAGTTGCCGTCCTGGCTTGGACTGCACTATCCGGAAGCAGACATCCCCAAGCCGGCGCGTGACATCTATCAGCGCATCTGGATCAGACCAGTCCCGAATGCCGCCGGACCGTTGATCGAAATGATGCCGTTAGCAAACCCCGATACTGGGAAGCCGCTCATCATGACGTACTGCTCGCTGCGCGGCGCGTCCGTGATGTACAGCGAGTATCTCGCCAACATGGGTGTCGGCGCGTCGCTCACGATGCCAATTCTGATCGAAGGAGAACTTTGGGGGCTGATCGCATGTCATCATCGGACGCCGACCACGTTTCCGCACGCGATGCGAGCTGCCTGCGAGCTGCTTGCGCAAGTCGCGTCGTTGCAGCTCAAGTCGTCCGATCGCATTGAGCAGCTGGCCTACGGTCTGAAAGTTGAGCAAATCCACCGGCAGCTCGTGGAGAAGGCCACGAAGGAAGGGGATCTGCTGGCGCTCTCCGATCGGCAACCGTCGCTGCTGGATGCGATGGACGCCGAGGGCGCGGCACTCTATCACATGGATCGCTGGTGGACGGCCGGGAATACGCCGAGCGAGGAACAGCTCGATGCGTTGGCGGATTGGGTGAATCTTCGCCCCGAGTTTTTATCGTTGACGCGACCAGTGTTTGTAACGGACATGTTGTCGCGCGACTATCCGGCCGGCGCCGAAATCAGTGCTGTCGCGAGCGGTGTCATTGCGGTACAAGTATCTCGGCTCCGTCGCGACCTCGTCATGTGGTTTCGTCCGGAGACGATACAAACGGTGAGCTGGGCGGGACATCCAGACGACAAGCCGCTGGTGCCTGGCCCCAATGGCATGCGATTGACGCCGCGCCGTTCGTTTGAACTGTTTGTGGAGTCCGTGCGGAATCGCGCACTCCCATGGACGGCCATGGAAATCGATGCTGCGCTGCGCCTCCGCCTGCTCATCATGGATTCGGAGGGGCAACGCATCATTGCATTGAACGTCGACCTGACAAGCAGCAACGAGGAGCTGGATGCGTTTGCGTACGTGGCGTCGCACGATCTGAAGGAGCCGCTGCGGGGCATACATCGCTATGCACATCAGCTAGTGGAGAGCGCCGATACATCGAGCGTAGAGAATCGCCAACGGCTCGACAGTCTGATGCGTCTCACACTGCGCATGGACAGCCTGTTGGATTCACTGCTGCACTATTCGCGTGTTGGCCGGACCAATCTCGAATTTGAAGCCGTCAACCTGAATGACGTCGTTGCGGACGCGCTGGAAATGGTCGGCGTGCGCGCGAACAGCAAAAGTGTTGCCGTTGGATTTGAGCGCCCGCTTCCCACCGTGCTTTGCGACATGGTGCGCGTGCGCGAAATTTACAGCAATTTGATCAGCAATGCGGTCAAGTACAATCGCGATCCGCACCCTCGCGTCGACCTCGGGTACTTACGCCCAGACGAACCAGGTCTGCGACCAAATATGCCGAAAGAGGCAGAAGGCGAGACCATCTACTTCGTGCGCGACAATGGGATCGGTGTTGAAGCGCGGCATTTTGAACAGATCTTCAGGATGTTCAAGCGACTGCACGGACGAGATGAATTCGGTGGCGGAGTCGGTGCAGGGCTAACAGTCGTGAAAAAGGTGGTTAGCCGCCATGGGGGCCATGTCTGGCTGAACTCGATGCCGGACCTTGGAAGCACTTTTTACTTTACGCTGCCATCACTGCCAGTCGAAAATCGGATGCGCGAATGAGCCGGACCCATCACGTGCTCGTGGTCGAGGACAATGACGACGACTACGAGACGGTGGTTGAAGCAGTTCGACGTGCGGGCATCGCAAACCAGATCCGTCGCGCCGTCTCCGGCACCGACTTTGTGGAGATGATGCTCGAATGTCTGGCGAACGGCAGTTCGTTGCCCGCGCTCGTCCTTCTGGATCTGAATACGCCCGGCGCCGACGGTCGTGACGCACTGCTGTACATCAGTCAGAACAGTGCATTGCACATGATGCCGCGCGTCGTGCTGAGCGCATCCGCCAACCCGCGGGATATTGCCACTGCCTACAGCAATGGCGCGAACGCGTACCACATCAAGCCGGTCAATCACGCGACGCATCTGGAGATTTTGCAGATAATCTTCGCGTACTGGATGAACCATGCCGTGCTGCCGACGCATCGTTCGTTGAACAAATGACCACGCCGTTTTCTGCCATGAATGTGGTGAAAATCGGGTCCGATGTCGGGCTTCAGCGCCACACGACGCGCGAGCGTTGGCATATTCTGATCGTCGATGATAGCCCGGACGATCGGTCACATGTGCGGCAATTACTGCTGCAAGGATCGCAACGCCGATGCGTTTTCGCCGAGGCCGATTGCGGGAGCGTGGCGGTGGAAATGCTCCGCAATGCTCAAAGCAATCAAGGTGATCTGCAGCCATTCAACTGCATGATTCTTGATTTTCATCTGCCGGACATGGACGCGCTGGAAGTGCTGGCAGCCCTTCGCGGGAGCAACGATCTGCCCCCGTGCCCGATTATTGTGATGACCGCATGGGAGGGAATCAGTCATCAGGACGGGGCGAGACTGCTACGCGCCGGTGCACAGGACTACATCGGGAAAAGTTGGACCACCGCAGAAGGACTGAATCGTTCGCTGGAAAATTCGATCGAACGATTCGAGTTACTGACGAGTCGGAGCGTCGCCGAGGCGGAGCTGCGTTCATCGGAGGAGCGATATCGCAGTCTGTTCAACTCACTCAACGAGTGCCTGTACGTCATTGAAAAGCTGGACGTCGCTCCCGGCGATCTCGTCGACTTCCGCTATATCAGTTTCAATCCCGCCTTTCTCGCGCAATCGGATATACGTGGCGAGATCGGAAAGACGATGCGCGAGGTCTTGTCGGATGAATCAGAGGAGTGGTTCTCGACATGTGATTGGGTGTGCATTACTGGCGTGCCGATGCAGTTCGAGCGCACTGTGCGCGATGGCGACCGAGTGCTCGAACTTTACGCGTTTCGCCTAGGCGGTGCTAACACACGTCGAGTTGCAATCATTTTTTGGGATATCACGGCGCGGAGAGTGTCGGAACTGAAACTACGTGCACAGGCGGATGCGCTGGCCGAGGCCGATCGACGCAAGGACGAATTTCTGGCAATGCTCGGCCATGAGTTGCGCAATCCGTTGGCTCCGCTTCTCAACGCCGTGCAGATACTGAAATTGCAGCAGAACGCAGAACCACGTCACAGACAGGCGCTGCAGATTATGGAGCGTCAAGTGGGGCAACTAACCCGTCTGGTCGAGGATTTGCTGGATGTGTCCCGTTTCACGACAGGCCTGTTTCAGCTTCGTCTGGAGCGGTGTACCATCGGTCAGATTGTCGATCGGGTCGTGACTACAACGCAGTCGCTGGTGCTGCAGCGCGGGCACTCGCTCATTGTGTCTGTTCCAGAGCACAATCTGTATCTGAACGCCGATGCGGCGCGACTGGAGCAAGTCGTTGTCAACTTGGTGCACAATGCCGCGAAGTACAGCGATGCAGGTGGCAACATCTGGCTGACGGTCGAGAGGGACGGCGACATGGCGGTGCTGCGTGTTCGCGATACTGGGATCGGCATCGCTCCTGAACTTCTGCCTCGCATCTTCGACCTATTCAGCCAGGCCGAACAGTCACTTGACCGATCGGAAGGCGGTCTGGGCGTCGGCTTATGCCTCGTGCGGCGCTTGGTAGAACAGCATCGAGGGAGCATTGAGGTTTTCAGTACGGTTGGGCGTGGGAGTGAGTTTGTCGTGCGGTTGCCGTTGATCGCCGATCGCGTTGTGCAACCGACACTGCCCGCGATGCCGACGCTCAACACGCTCCGGACCGACCGCCGCCTTCGAATTCTCATCGTGGATGACAACGTTGACGCCGCCGAGAGCCTGGGAATGGTGCTGCAGGCGGAGGGGCAGGCAGTGTGGCTCGCGCACGACGGAGAAAGTGCTCTGACGGTGGCGCTCGAACATCCACCAGAGGTTGTTCTGCTGGATATCGGCCTTCCTCTGCTCGACGGCTACGAGGTTGCGAAGCGGTTGCGGCGGCAGGTCGGACTCGCGGACGTCGTGATCATTGCCATCACTGGGTACGGTCACGACCGCGACCGCGAAATGTCGAAAAGTGCGGGTTTCGACCACCATTTGTTGAAGCCCGTAGACATCTCCTTAGTGCAGAATATCCTTGCCGCAGTGGTCTGCTGATCGTTGATCGCCACCTGAAATTCGTAGCCTCTATTGCGACAATGGTGCAGGGCACACATCCGATTCGATACGCCAGGCGCGCGCACACCGTCTGAATTCGCGGTGCCCGCGTCATCAACCTTGCGCTCTCACTCCCGCTCCACGTTCTTCTCCGCTTGCTGACGTCGCTTCCGCTCAGCCCCCGACTTCCAACGAGGCCTACATGTTGTGGCGCTCCATCCGGCCACGAGCGGTTACCCGCACGTCGCCCCTGTTCGCATTGTCTGCGCTGATATTCTTCGCACCAACTCTTGTTTTCGCTCAAGACGCCACCGCAAAACCCGGCCGCGATCCCGCCCAAGCCATCGACGCCGAGTACACAAAGAAAATCCGCGAGTACACGACGGAGCCGTTCTTCATGTCGGCGTTGGTCGACTACTTGCCAGCGTCCAGAACAGTCCCGACACCGAAAGCGATCCTGGGCGACATCGCCGGCGCGCCGACCAAGCTGCCCAACAGCACCGAAGTGTACGCGTACATGCGGTTGCTCGCGAAGTCGTCACCACGCGTGCGCGTCTTCTCCATCGGCACAACCGAAGAAGGGCGCGAGATGATCGCCGTCGCCGTGGCGTCAGAAGCATTGATGAACAAACTCGATGCAAACAAAGCGCAATTGGCGAAGTTAGCAGACCCGCGCACCATCGGCATGAACGATGCGCAAGCAGACGAAATCGCAAAGACTGCAGCACCGGTGTACTACATCACCGGCACAATTCACAGCACCGAAGCCGGCGCGCCCTCAGCGTTGATGGAGTTGGCGTATCGATTAGCAGTGGACGACAGCCCATACGTTCGCAACATCCGCGATCACGTCATCACACTCATCACACCAATCGTTGAAGTTGACGGACGCGATCGCGTTGTCGACGTGTTCAACTGGAAGATGGCGCATCCGGGGCAGACGCCGCCAAATGTGATCTACTGGGGTCATTACGTCGCACACGACAACAACCGCGACGCAATGGGCATGACACTGAAGCTCACGCAAAATGTGCTCAACACCTATGTCGGCTTCAAAGCGCAAGTGTTGCATGACTTGCACGAATCAGGCTCGTTCCTGTACGACAATACTATTGGGGACGGCCCATACAACGCCTGGATTGATCCGCTGCTCACCAACGAATGGCAAATCATCGGCTGGAATAACGTACAGGAAATGACACGACTCGGCATGCCGGGCGTGTTTGCACACGGCGGCTTCGATACATGGTCACCAGGCTATTTGATGTTTATTGCTGCAACACACAATGGCATCAGTCGCTTGTACGAAACGTTTGGCAACGGCGGCACCGCAGAAACCGTGGAGCGCGTACTCTCGCCCAACGAAACGTCACGCAATTGGTATCGACAAAACCCGCCAATCACCGGCCGCTTCAAGTGGTCGCTGCGGAACAACAACAACTACGAACAAACGGGATTGCTGGTCTCGCTCAGCTACACCGCCAACAATCGCTTGCAACTGCTGCGCAACTTTTACGAGAAGAGCAAACGCTCGATCGCGAAGGCCACGACGGAAGGTCCGTCCGCATACGTCTTGTCCGCCGCAGACCCGCGACTCGGCGCCCAAGCTGACTTGCTGCGCGTGTTGCAAAAACAAGCCGTCGAGATTTCGCGCGCGACAACCGAGTTCACCGTCAGCATGCCAGTGCGTCGTCCCGTTGCGGCCGCAAATGGCGCAGCCCGCGGTGGTCGCGATGGTGCAGCAGCAAATGCATCAGCGGTTGCTGACTCAGTGAAGCCAGCTGCAATGGAGATGCGCAAGTTTCCAGCGGGCTCGTACATCATTCGCATGGACCAACCGTACTCGCGCATCGCCGACGCAATTCTCGACTATCAATTCTGGTCGCCAAACGAGAGCCAAAAAAATCCGTACGACGACACAGGCTGGACATTTCCCGAGGGCTTTGCGGTGCAAGCGGCACGCGTCATCGACACGATGATATTGAAAGTGCCTGTGACGAAAGTAACGGGATTGATCACCGCACCGGGCGGCGTTTCTGGCAACGGCACGGTGTTCGCCATCAATCACAATGCCGACAACGCGCTGGCATCGCTACGCTATCAGCTAAGAGACGCCGACTTCCAGGCGGCAGAAGAACCGTTCGAAGCATCAGGCAAGAAGTTCAATCGTGGCTCGTTTGTCATTCGTAACGTGACGCGTGACGCGTTGGATAAAGCGACAAAAGCGTTAGGCCTTGAGGTAACCGCACTCGCTGCCGCCCCATCCGTGACGATGCATCCGTTACGTGCCGCACGCATTGCCTTCGTTCACAGTTGGAGCAGTACACAAACGGAGGGCTGGTGGCGTCAAGCCTTCGACGCGCTGTCCATTCCATACGATTACATCAGCTTTCAGGACATCCCGAAAAAGGGCGACTTGAATGCGATCTACGACGTGCTGATTCTTGCACCAGGCAGCGGTTCACCACTGTCGATCATTCAAGGCATGCCGCAGTGGCGCAACGCGATTCCGTGGAAGAACACGCCAGAAACGCCAGCTATTGGCACATGGGCACAAACCGACGACATGCGTCCCGGACTCGGCTGGGATGGCTTGGCGAAAATGCAGCAGTTTGTCAGTAATGGTGGCGTGATGATCACGGTTGAAAGCACCGCAGAATTCGCCATTCAGTTTGGCCTCACCAGCGGAGTCAGTTTTACCACGCCTACGGGCAAGGAAGTGGTCGGCACGCTGTTGCGCACAAAGCTCGTGGATGATAAAAGTCCGATTGTCTATGGCATTGCAGATAACCTCGCGGTGTACAGTGCAGACGGCATGGCATTGGGCGTGAGCAATGCGCGTGCGGGTCGCGGCGGCGGCGGCGGCGGCGGCGGCGGAGGGGGACGTGGCGCTGGTGGGGCACCCGTTCGCGCAACAGGACGCGGCACCGCGGATGATGCCGACGTCGTGCAAGGACGACCAGCGATGGTTGCGCGCGTCGACACGCTTCCAACGCCAGCACCAACAATGCCGTGGCAAGTGGCCGTGCCCACCGAGGATCAGTTGCGCACGCCGCTCAACATCATCCCGCCCGCACAGCGTCCGCGAGTACCGCTGCGCTTCGCCGAGCAGAACGTGTTGTTAGTGTCGGGCCTGTTGGATGGGGGTGGTACCATTGCGCAGCGACCTGTCGTGGTCGACTCACCACTCGACAAAGGCCACGTGGTGTTGTTCGCCAACAACCCGGTGTATCGCGGTACGACGATCGGTTCGTACTTTTTGGTTTTTAACACTATTCTCAATTTCGATAACCTGAATGCTGGTCGAGTAAACGCGGCCAAGTAAAGCGGGGAACACAACTCGACCGCGATCTTGGCGAATGCCGCGAATTGAACCATCTCAATTTGCGGCATTCGTGTCGTTGGTCCACGCTATGGCCCGTCAATTGCACTTCTGATTGAAATGGACGTCTTGGGGATCACGATCACGCATGCGGATCGGTTGATGTTCGCGGATTCGACGGTGAGCAAGGGTGAACTTGCGTCGTACTACGCAGGCGTCGCGCCGCAGATGCTGCCACACGTCGCGTTTCGTCCGTTATCGGTGTTGCGATGCCCGGCCGGATCCGATGGCGCGTGCTTCTATCAAAAGCATTGGACAGGCGCGTTACCCGACGGCGTAGGCACGATCGACATCGTGGAAGCTGATGGAGAAGTCGCACCATATCTGTATGTGCGTTCCGCGCAAGGTTTGGTGTCGCTTGCTCAGTTTGGCGTAGTGGAGTTCCATTACTGGGGATCGCGGATGGATCTCCCCGATTCGCCTGATCGCATCGTCTTCGATCTAGATCCGTCATCAGATGTCGCAT
>JAYTTR010000574.1:0-3428 GCA_043744935.1 Gemmatimonadaceae bacterium | reverse complement strand
CGTATTGTTGTGCATGCGCGCTCTCACCATTGATGCCCACGGCGGAGTCGAACAACTCCGCTACCGCGAGGATCTTCCGGTCCCGGATCTCATCAACCCCGATGATGTCCGCGTTCGCGTCCAAGCGGCCGCGCTCAATCGGCTCGACCTGTGGGTGCTCAGCGGCATACCCGGGGTGAAAATCCACCCCGGTTGGGTGCTCGGCTCCGACGGCGCAGGTGTTATCGACGCCGTCGGCGCGAACGTGCAATCTGTTGCGGTCGGCGATCGGGTCATCATGAATCCGGGCATCGTTGATCGCGCCTGCCAGTGCGAATATTGCCGTGAAAACGATCAACCGTTGTGCCTCACCTACGGGATTTTGGGTGAGCATCGTCCGGGTACGTTGGCTGAGTTTGTCGTCGTGCCAGCGATGAATGTGCGGACCATCCCCAACGGAATTTCGATTGAACAGGCGGCGGCATTTCCTCTGGCAACGCTCACCGCATGGCGGATGATCGTCACCCGCGCGCAGGTGCAGCCGCGCGACAACGTGTTGATTTGGGGCATTGGAGGTGGCGTCGCCCTTGCGGCGTTGCAGATCGTGAAGCGCATTGGAGCAACGGCGTGGGTGACATCGGGAAGCGACGCCAAGCTGGAACGAGCGCGGGCGCTAGGCGCGGACCATTTGCTCAACCACGCACAACCAGACCTTGGTCGAGACATCCGTGCGCGTACCGGAAAGCGCGGCGTTGATGTGGTGATCGATTCGGTTGGCGAAGCGACCTTTTCGCAATCTCTGATTGCCTTGGGCAAGCGCGGACGTCTGGTCACTTGTGGTGGCACGTCAGGGCCCCATGTGCAACTCGATATCCGTCGCATGTTCTGGAATCAGTGGACGTTGATGGGGTCCACGATGGGCAATGACGAAGAATTTGACGCGATGACTAGCGCACTGCGCGATGGAGCGCTGCTGCCGCCGGTGGACTCGGTCTGGGACTTGGCAGATGGTCGGCAGGCATTCGAACGGCTCGATTCCGGCGCGCAGTTTGGCAAGGTGGTTGTACGCCTCTAACGCAGACGCGATGATTGCCGATGCGCGCTTTACAGCTGACGAAGAGCGAGCGCTTCGTGAATCCGTTGCCGCCGGGTCCGTGCCCAACTGCCCGCGCTGCGCAGTGCGCATGACCACGCGACCTATCGGTGGTGGGTCGTTTGGACTGGGCTATCGGCGACAGCGGGAATGGCTCCTCTGTCCGTCGTGCAAACGCAGTGCAATCTTTGACGTGAAGCGCGGCACGCGAACCTGAGCGTGTTACCCCTGGTGGTCGATGCACTTGATCTCTACTGTCGCTAAGTTCATCCACGGTCCACTCGGATCCGTCCGCGCCGTCGGCTCGGCGCACCCCCGCCCGACAATTTCGCAGTGTCCTACACGCAACTGACCGACACCCTGCGGCTCGCGCAAGCCGGCACACCCAGCGGGAGTGGTGAGTCCACCATCGCCTCAACGTTCACCGAACGTCTCGAGCGCAGTTTTTCGTTGCTCGGCGAATTCGTACCGGCGCTTTTTGGCGCGCTCGTCATTCTCTTTGCCGGCTATTTGGTGGCGAAGGTCGTTGAGAAAGGCACACAGCGTTTGTTGCGGCGCGTGCATTTCAATCAACTGCTGGAGCGCGGTGGTGTCATGCACGCGGTCGAGCGTTCAGGATCGCATCTCAATCCCGCAAAAGTGGTGTCGAACCTGCTGTTCTGGTTCGTCATGTTTGCGGTACTGCTGATCGCAGCGAATGCGATCGGGCTTGAGTCGCTCGCCAACGTGTTCTCGGAGCTGGTGAGTTACATCCCCAGTGTGATCGCGGCAATTGTGATCATCATCCTCGGCATTGTGCTCGGCGGATTTGTGGGTGGCCTGATCATGGCATCGGCCGGCGGATTGTACGGGGGACCTTGGCTGTCGCGCACCGGTCGCGGCGGTGTGATTGTGCTATCGGTGTTCATGGCACTGCAGGAGTTGGGTGTGGCAACCGACATCGTCACCACCGCGTTCGCCATCCTGTTTGGTGCGGTCGCCTTGGCACTGGCATTGGCCTTCGGACTGGGCAATCGAGATCTTGCGGCGGAGGTCACGCGCGAATGGTATCAGCAGTATCGCGCCGAGCGGTCGGCCATCGAAGCGGAAGCGGCGGCTGATGCAGCGGAGGAGCTTGCGGAAGAAGCGTCGGAAAACGAAACAGACGCTGCCGAGGAAAAATCCGAAGCACTCGCCAAAGAACGCCGGGTTGCTGCTGTCAATCGCAAGCCCGACACGGCTGTGGTCACTTGATGCGGCGTGTGCGACAGCATGCGATGTTGCTGTTGATTGCGGCGGTATGTAGTGGGCCTTTGGCACTCCGCGCGCAAATAAAATCGGTCACGAAAGCGACGACAGCAAAAACAAAACTGGTCGCGACAGACAGCGCGGCGTCGAGGCGTGAATTCCTCGAGGCCGACGATTCGTATTACGAGGCGCGTGTATTGGCAGCGCGCTCGCGTTACGTGAAGCGCGCCGCGTGGGCAGAGCTTGGTGATCGCTGCAATCCAGGATCCTTGCGCGTCTTTCCGTTTGATACGTTGCCCGCGCAACGTGACGCGTTGCAGCAATTAGCAGAACAGATGGAGAGTACGGTGTTGGCGCGTGGCATCGGTGCTCGGCTCGACACGCCTGATGCGCGTGCGTTGTTGCGCGTAATCGTTGGATGGGAGGCCGGAATTGATCGTCCGCGATGGGACGGCAACGAGACGGTGCCACGGACCGCGATTGCGACTGGACTTACGGGCGAAGTGCCAGATCCGCAGGGGAAAGGATGTCTCCCGTCTCCCACGGCCGCGGATACGGTGACTTTTGTGGTGCCCGGATTCACTGCCATGAATTTTCCAAATGCCTCCACACCTCGCGTCAAGGGTTACTTCGGACCGCTCGCACAACAACACGCGCGTGACGAGTTCTTCGCGGCAGTGGGTCGAAAAGATGTCACGGTCGAGTTGTCGTACATTCTGGTTGCGCCGATGGTGATTTGGCGTGGGTGGGCGTTGGTTGGTGTGGACCGTCCGCGCGAAAAAGGTGGCGTCGAAATCGGAGTCGCGAGCAACGGCGGCGCGGTGTATCTGATGCACCGAAACGGGATGGAATGGCGCCTTCTTTCAGTGGTTCGCAGCTGGGGTTCTTGAGCTCGCTGTAAGGCAGTTTGTAAGTTGTTGTTGTATAAAGGTTTACGGGCGGCTTTTCGCGTTGATTTCACGCGGCGAGCCGCTTAGATTACATAGGTTGTCGACCTCCTGCCGGACCTCCTCCCCCGCCGTCACATGACTGCTCCGAACGCCCGCGAACGTATTCTGCCTCGTCTCATTGACGAGGAGATTAAGGAATCGTTCATCAACTATTCGATGAGTGTCATCGTCTCACGTGC
>JAYTTR010000573.1:0-13534 GCA_043744935.1 Gemmatimonadaceae bacterium | reverse complement strand
GCCGTGTGGGGCACACGCGCCAACGAGTGCGGTGACCGAAAGCAGGAGGGACGACGAGCAATGGCGCATGGGAAGTCTCGGCTATTGGGTTCACATTGTTGGACGAGTGCGAATGGGTGGCGTTAATAGCGCGCGCACCTTGAGCACATGCGCGGACCTCAGTTGTTTTCATAATGACTCAGACGGTACGAACCAGGTCGCGCTTTGATGATGCACTCGCCACCGGGGCATTGACCACTATCGCCACAGGTGGCGCACTGCTCGGCCTCGGTCTGCGTGATGGAGAGCCAAGTCGGCTGTTCCGCTTGGTGGGACGCGCGTTGCTCGAGCGTCTCGGTATTCCATCGCTCAATGCACCGCTCACCTCAGTCGCGCTCGGCTACATGCATCACCTCGTCATCGCGACGGTGTGGGGTGCCGTCTTGGGGCTGCTCGTCATGTTGCCGAGAGGTCGCGCGCGACTCGTCGCACCACCTGTCGCGGTGATGATGTACGCCGCCGCCGCAGTCTGGATATTGCCTCCAATATTACGAATTGGTTATGCGGTGACGTCCAGCGTGTCCGCTGTGGTTCCTATTGATGTAGCGCTGCTTGTGGCCCTGTATGGCGGAATATGGGTCGGCACGCGGGATGCATGATGTTGTGACAGTTTCGCGACCGCATGTGCGATCCGAATCACAGCGGAACCTGGGTCAGGTGGCCTACGTTGCTGTTTGATGGGGGAAACCGTCATGCCTGTGGACGGCGCACAGACAGGCGACCCCCATCTCGCTATTCACACATTTCCAGGAGGTACCAATGGACGTCCTCGTACGGATCGAGGCTCGTCCGGGTGATTCGCCGGTGCTCGCGCACGTGAATTCGATTCCTGTCCTTCCGTTTGGTACTCGCTCGCGGCGTGAAGTGGTAACGCTGTACGGTGAAGCCGATGCCCAATCGCTCGCCCTGGCCCTTGCGGCTACGGTCGAGAGTGAACGGATGGAAGCCCAGCAATCGGGTGTCGTGCGTCATCTCGGCGTGTGGCCAGACCGCGGTGCGGTCGGCGATTCTGCGTGGCGCGATGCCGCGACTGGACGCTTGGTGACACGTGATCTCGACATTCCGCTGCTCATCCTCGAGGCCCGCGCCTTGGAGTTGCTTGGCGAATGCGGCGCAACACTGCGCCGAGTAGCGGCCGGACTGGCGATGCCGGATTGGCCGGAAGGTACAGAACGCGCGCTCAGCTTCACGCTCTCAGCCAATCATACGGCGCTGATCGGTGGCGGTGCGGGCGACACACTCCGAGATGAAGTGGGCGTAGAAAACTGGCTGGATTCCCTGCGGCAAGCTGATGGGTTCACCTTCGAAATTGAGGGCGACTAACGATTCCTTTCTTGTCTGACGATGCAACACAACGGGCCGCGATCACTCATGATCGCGGCCCGTTGTGTTTGTCCGACGTCATCAGTTAGCGACCGCTAAACCAACTGGCTGGTGTGAAGCCCTGCGGATTGATCTCGAAATACTGACTGCGCGACCAATTGCCGGTGGTTGGAAAATACGGCGGTGGAAATTGCAACAGACACCGATTGAACGAGAGGTCGTCGTGATAGCCGTGCAAATCATTGTTCCAATCCATCGTGCCGGTCTGTCCAGAGCTCGATTCGATCGTACCGCCGATCAAACGTGTCGTTCCTCGATCAACCCATCGATTCCCAGGAAGACCAGCTGGCGGTGACGATCGCTCGGTGATCACCGACTTGAGTGCGAGTAAGGAGGCATGAATCGCCATGTCCGGTCTATTGGGCGATGGATCAAACTCCTTCCGCGGCCACGTCCATGCACTCCCATCGCTCACGGTGCGTCGCCATTGGGGCGTTGCCAACGTGTTATCCGCATACGCCACATATTCGCCGGCGAACAAGCCGACAACGTCGTCGTCTGCCGAACAATTACCCGTGGTGATGCCCGGACTCGTCGCTTGTTTCAGATCACTCAAAATGATCATCGAGTTTCGCGACGCAATCGTCACACGTCCGCGCACCGTGCCACTCACGCCAACTTTCCCCTCCGCGAAAATGACACCGCGAAAGTTCGGGTTATAGGCAGCGCTCAATGGCCAGAGGTAGGCACCATCCGGTCGGGCCGCAATCGTTGCGGGCACGCTGCCAGACGTGCGCGCCATCCAAAAGCCCGCTGAATCCGTCGCCCGAAACACACCATTGGGCGACAGTCGGTCATCACCACCGAGAAAACAGCGCGCGTTCACGTTATCGAACGCGTCCTCCTTGTCCTGCATACGGTTTTGGTAACTGCCCGATGCCCGGTGTGCAATTTCCGCGAGCTTCACGGGAACGGCGGTCAGTCCGGCAACGAGCGACGTGACACCGCAATTGTACGAGTACAGCACGCTGTCCAACGGCACTGCCGACCCTGATGGAATTGGTGCACCCGCGACAATTGGATCTGGTGTTCGGGCAGCGGCAAACCCCGTTCCGTATTTGAACGTCGGGTACATCTGATACACGCGGAAGTATCCGTCGTTTGGACCCGTCGTGTTACCATCGCCATCGGCGTCTATTGCCATAAACTCAATACGCATTGTAGCCAGCGCGCTGTCGCCAGTGGTGACATTTGGTGTGAAAACGTAGCCTGCGCGCGTGGCGATGGTTTTGAGCACATTCAAGTCAGCCGTACCGGGCAATGGAATTCTTGATACCCGTTCCTTGGGCGGTCCTTTCTTGTAGACCGCGTACGTTTTGTTCAAGACGATACTTGACGTCGTCACCGCGTCAAAAAACGTGGCCTGTGGCGACGGCGTAGACCCGTTCCACACCCAAATCGTATCGTTGCTGTGCACTGGTCCCTGCGCTTGCGCACCAAGCGCCCAGTACAACGCGTACCCGGCGGTCGAACGCGATCGGTCGGTAAACGATGCGTAGCGCGCAAACGATTGCTGGTACATCTGCGCGCGACGAATCGCCACATTGCCGAACATGTCTTCTGTCTTTGCCACGATCTCGGATTGCACACCAAACTCGCCGGCATTTTGCAGCGAATCGGAATTGCCGAGTCGGGAGATCCAGATTGAACGCTTAATTGTGGAACCGGCGATGGCCTGATTACTCGCCACCGTCAGGTATCCGTCGAGTGGCACCGTATCGAGTTTTGCATTCATGCGCGAGCGCTCGTCTTCAAGCGCGGAGATCGCCGCGTCATCCACCGCTGCGGCGCGATCAGAGCCTGCTTGAATGAGATTGCCTGACATCGCCATCATCGCCGACGCGAGCGCGACGACAACGCCAACCATCGCGATGAGCAATACGGCCACCAGTGCAAACCCTCGGCGGTCGCGCGTAGCGGATCGCGTTGATGCGTTCGCTTCACTAGGGGTCATGGCACAAGAACCGTGTTGGATGTGGACAACGTCGAAAGATTTGGTGTGCAATCCTGCACGGCCAACGCGTACTGGTACTGACGGCCGAACCCTCGATCCACTCCGCCATCCTTGTACGAGTAGGTCGTGGTTCCACCAAGAGCGCTGACGGTGGCCAACGGATCGCCCCACGTCGCCGCACCGAGCAATCGACGCCAGATGATGTAGCGCACCACGTCCGCCTCACCGCCACCATCATCGGTTGCTTTGCTCCACGACAGCAAGACCGCGCTTTTGACTGCGTTCCACGCGCCAACGGCCGATGTCGGAGCGATGGGCGTACGACCACACGCTCGCGACTGACGCGGCACCGCGGTATTCGGCATTGGTACCGTATACCGCACCACGTTCCGCGTTGCGCCAATTGGCGTCGTCGCTTCATACGTCACTTCAACGCCGCGCACTTGATCGATACGGGCCGTGATTGCGGTTCCTGTATCCGGCGTGACACCGCGATACGGCGTGGCCTTGGACAACGGCAGCCAGGCCCTGGGTACCGTGTCGAGATCGGTGAGCGCGGTGTTGAACAGCGTGGGATCGTACCAGTACCGGAAGAATGGAATCGTCAGCGATTGACGCAGCCCCGTCGCGATGATCTCTGGTGTGCCATTGTTCACTTGGCGCAGCAACATTTTGTCGAGCACGTTGGTCGATGTGGTATCACGCGTGAAACGAAACACAATCAACTCCGCCTCACCCGCCGTTCCAGCCACGTTGGTGTAGTCCGCCAATGGATAGGTAAAACCAGGCGATGATCCAGGAACGGTGATCGCGTTACCCACAGCAATGGCGTCCACCTCAAGACTCGTGGCGTTGACATCCACGTATACCGCGCCGGTGAATCGTGCTGAGTCCGCTCGATTCGTCGTCAGATCGCTGTTGAACGCGAAGACACTGTCGTTCGCGTACACCACAATGGGTTGATTGTCGGTCACGTTCGTACCAGCCGTTCGCATTTCCTGACGCATGATGTCGCGCCCGAATCGCCCGTTCTGAATTTGCGCAGATTTCGTCGCAAGCGTGCGAAAGCCTTTGCCTTGCGCGAGAAGAAAACCAAACGCCGCACTCATGATGATCCCGAACACCACAAGGGAGACCATCAGTTCGGCAAGCGTGAAGCCGCGTCGCGCTCGGGGTCGCCCTAGCCGTTGAGTAGTCATGGTGATGGAGGGGGTCATGGCGCGATGGAGACGGCGCGCGTGATCGGCGTCGCTATGGCACCGACTTGCACGCTCGTGACGGACACGCTAATCGTCGTGAGATTTTTCCCGCCGGCCGAATCCACAACAACCGTTGTGGCTGTGATCAGACCGTCGGCCGTGCCGTTGTATTTTACGGCGGATAATTGGGAGAGCGTCGCATATGTCGGCCACGCGCGCGCGCGTCCGATCTGCATGTCGGCGACCGACTGCGCGCGGTTCTTGATATCCGACGTGTTCACGGATCTGCCAAGCGTGGTGGTGCCCATGCCGATGGCCAACACCACACCGGCTAAAATCACAAGCGCCATCATCACTTCGATCAACGTAAATCCCAGGCGCGGGTGCGGCATGCGATGTGTTTTCATTTCGCGTGTCTCCACGCAGTGCCGTTCCACGCATACCACTCCGGTCGTGCCGTTGCACGGGCGATCACCACGGCGCGAACATCGGTGTTTAATCCACCGGCCATGGTCGCTTGTGTTGAGAGGTAGAGCGTCACTCCACGATCAACGCTGCCGTTGCGTTGCACGACCAACATCGGCTTTATGCCGGACGTGAGCATCACGGGCACACTCGCAGTGGCAGTACCCAGGGCCGGTACCGACGACGGACGTCCGAGCACCACGCGCTCAGGCAGCAGAAATGGCCGCGTTTTTTCCGTGGGGTCAATCGTGGAGTTGTTGTTCACATCCCACACGGTCGTGATGGTGTGCGCCGATGTATCAAAGACGAGCAGCACATTGTGCTGACGCGACGCCGCTTCACGCTGCGCCACCATGAGTGACATGCCGAGGGTACGCGCGGCGGTGTCCACTTGACTGTTATCGACGCGAACTTTGGGCAGGACCAGCGCCGCCATGATGCCGACGATGGCGATGACCATCAGCAGTTCAATGAGCGTAAGCCCACGTGAACAGTGCGCGGTACGGCGCGATTCAACGGACAAGGGGCACGTCGTTGAGAGAGGATGAGACAGATTCACCCCTTTACGACGATGCCGGTCAGGCTTGAGTCACGAGTGATATCACGTGCATTTCGACGCGGGCACGCGGTGTTTCATCTCCGGTCTTGGAGAGGCGCGCGCCCGCATCGGACTGGGTCTACACCTTATGAAATCCAATGCGTGCCGCCTCGCGTCGATCAGCCGCTACATAAATCTCGGCATCGCTAAAAAACGCAGGCGCTTCGGCTTGCATGACACGCAGCACGTCGACCGCTAACCGGCGGATTTCCAGTTCAGCGCCCTCGCTTGAGCGCAATTCCAGCATGGTGCGCCATGCCCGCGCGTTGCCGGTCACAACAATTTTCGTTTCTGTGCTATTCGGGAGCACACCACGCGCTGCTTCACGCGCCATCTTGCGACGATGCACTTTGTCATCCACCCACGAGTAGCGAGTCATCAACGCGTTGACCAGCGCGATATAGCTCTCCAGCGCGCCTGCCATCTGCGTGGTCCACGCCTGCTCCAACGCGTCGTCGCCAATCATCGCCGGCGGCATGACAAATTGTGCATCGCTTTCGTCGACGTAGCGCTGAGACAGTTGCGAGTAGGCAAAGCCCGCGCGATGGCGCACCAGTTCGTGCGTAAGCGATCGACTCACACCTTCGAGCAAGAGGGAGTAATTCGCGTGTTCGAGCACGCTGCCGTGTCCCTGTTTCTTGATATTTTCGAGATAGTCCCGCGTTGTTCGCCCAGCCGGATTTCGCTGACTCATGTAACACAACCGTCCAGCAAACTCGGCTAACTTTTCACCGTCAGTGGCTTCGCCCATCCACTGCACCGGCAAATGCGTTGGCTCCGCAAAATGCGGACGAGCAAGGACGGTAACTTTCGGTTCGCGCAAAATTGCGCTGGCAGTGAGCGGCATCGTGTACAAATCGGGCAAAAGTGAGCAAGCGGGGCTGACCGCAGAGAAAGTCAAATTTAATCCGAATCCCTAACCCCTACTCCCTAATCCCCAATCTGTATCTATCCCACGCACGATCCCGTTCAATGGCATCCAGCGCGAGGCGCGCTCGCGGATCGAGCGGCGGTGCCGCCGGATCATGCCGCAACACCCCAATCGCCTGGTCGCCATGCTGGTGAATTTTGCAGCCAGGATTCAACACGCCGGCCGGATCGGCCGCTGCCTTCACATTGGCAAATGCGGCTCGCGCTTCTGCCGACCACACGCGATCAAGCAGAGGTGCACGTAAGCGCCCATCGCCGTGCTCACCCGCGAGTGTTCCGCCCAGTTTGTCCGTGAGCTCGCAAACGATATCAAGGATGCCCTGCATCCGATCGCGCCAGCCCACACGTGTGACATCGACCAGCGGATTGACATGCGCGTGCGCATCGCCCGCGTGTCCGAAGATCACGCCGAGCATCTCAAAGCGCGTGAGCGCCGCACGCACGCCGCGCACATACGCCGAGAAATGCGTTGGCGGAACGCATCCATCTTCAATGAACTGCATCGAACGCAGGCGCGGCGCTAAACGCGACAAAATCGGACTGGCCGCATGCCGCAATGCCCACAATCGATGCTCGTCGTCGGGCTCCACTGCCGTCACCACGCTCGTCGCACCATGCGCACGACACACCGTCGCCAACTGTTGCACGGCGGCGGCAGCGGCGGCAGCGGTATCGCCTTCGACGGCAGTCAACAACACGCCTTCTGCAGAGGACGACACGCCGGTCGGCCCATCACTGGCGGCTACGTCGAGAAAGGTGCGGTCAAGCAACTCGCACGCCGCGGCCCCGGCGTCTCGCGCATCCACCGCGCATGCCGTTGCCGCATCAAGTGACGCAAAGGTTGCCAGCACCGTCGCGGTTGCGCCCGCAACCGGGATCAATGCCAGCTCCACTTCGACGAAGATCGCCAACGTGCCCTCGCTTCCCACCAAAAGGTCGACGAGATGACCGCCGTCTGCCAACGTGGTCGCAATCGCATAGCCCGACGACTCCTTGCGCACGTGTGCGTGCGATAACGAGGTCCGCGCCGCATTCGCACCAATCGCACCGAGCGCGGAAATCAATCGCGCAACCGCTGGCACGTGCATCGGCACCGCCGCGGAACGACGAATCCACGCATCGCTGCCATCATCAAACACACAGCGAATGCCCTGTACCCATGGTCGCGTTGCACCAAATCTCAGTGAGCTGGCACCCGCAGCATTCGTGGCCGTCATGCCGCCAATGGTGCAGAATGCGCCACTCGACGGGTCGACCGGAAACCGCAATCCGACCGCACGAGCGGCCGCATCGACCGCCCCGCGCAAGGCGCCCACACCAACACGCACCTGACGCTGCAGCACATCAACACGATCGATGTGCGAAAATCGACTGAGGTCAACAATGATGCCGGGCCCCACTGCACCCGCGGCCATTCCGCTGCCAGAACCGCGCGGAATCAATCCATGGCCCTCACGCCGTGCCCAACGCACGAGCGTCGCGACGTCGTCCACGTCCGCTGGTACCGTCACTGCAGCCGGAACACAGCGCGCAATGCCCGCGCCCTCCGCATACATCGCGCGCGCGAGCAGGTCCGTGCGGAACACCCCACGAAAATTGGTCAACGCGAGATGAGGGACCAGGGTTGAGGGTGTTAGGGATTCGAGCACGGGATGAAAAAATAGCGAAAAGGCAGGTGGCTTGCGCGTCACTCCCGGCGCCCTACTCCCTAGTCCCCCGTCCCTACCCTATGCTTCCGCATGAACACGAGCCTCAACGCCAACATTCGCACGGCGGTCGAACGCCGAGACGCCGGCCGTTTCTGTCACGCGATTCTTCCCGCCGTTTCGCGGACGTTTGCTCTCGGAATCAAGGTGTTGCCCGGTGCACTGGGCCAGGCCGTGCTCGATGCGTATCTGCTATGCCGCATCGCCGATACCGTGGAGGACGCGCCCGGCATCGATCCGCAGGTCAAGGCGCTCATGTTCGACGACTTCCTCGCTGCTTTCGACAATCGCGGCGCGTTGGAGCGGTTTCTTATGAACGTTGCCGCATTGCAGGGCGACGTCGCACATCTGACGCTGACGCAGAACACCGATCTCGTCCTGGAGCACTTTGCGTTACTGCCTGAAAAAACGCGTGCCGTTGTGCGGAAATGGGTCGCGGAGATGGCTGTCGGCATGCGCAAATTCGTATTGCTCTATCCCGATGGGATACGCATTCAAACCATCGAGGAATACAAGGAGTACTGCTACTACGTGGCCGGCACCGTCGGGTACATGCTGACGGATTTGTGGCACGAGCACTCGTCGAGCATCAACGTGCGCCGGTACGGTATTCTTCGCGAACGGTGTCGCGCCTTTGCCGAGGCTCTGCAGACTGTCAACATATTGAAAGACGTGGCCGCAGACGTCGAGAAAGAAAACTCCATCTATGTACCGGAAGAGTTACTGCGCGCGCATGGGAGTACGCAAAGCCGTATCCTCGCCCCCGAGTTTCTCGCACGAAATCGTGAAGCACTCACACAGCTGATTCAGCTGGCGTGGCACGATCTTGAAGAAGCCCGTAACTATTTGCTGCTCATTCCGCGGCGCGCCATCTCCATACGCTTGTTCTGCATGCTGCCGTTGTTGCTTGCCTACGCAACCCTGCGCGATCTGGTGCAAAGCACAGCCATGCTACGTCCCGGCGGCTCGGTAAAAATTTCGCGACGGGAAGTGAAGTCATTATTGATGACCGGATCCGTGTTAGTGATGAGCAACTGGGCCGTGCGTCGACTCGTGCGACGCGTCCGATTGCGCGCCTTCGAATTGACGTTTGCGTAGTGCGCCCAGCACGGGTTAACTCCCGCCTAATATCGCATTCGTGACTTGCTTGACCAGCGACGGTGCCGCTTGCATGCCGCCGTGCTCCAGATCGTCCAGCATCTGCTCAACGCGCAACTGGACACGGGCCACGGTACGGCGATAGCCCGTGCGCAACGCACGCCACAACCCATAGCCAATACCGGCTTGCGCCACCGCGAGTACGCCAAGACCACTCACCATACCGGCACCGTTCGGCGAGCCGTACGCGAGAAAGAGTACTGGTACCGATAGCGTGAGAAACGCCGCCGTGTTGAGACCCACACCGATCGCCAACATCACGTTGCGCTGTGTGCGTCGCAGACTACTGAGCTCAATATCGAAGCGCACCACCGAACGCGCGGCGTCCACTGGTGTCACCGTCGCAATAACCTGATCGACGCGCGACAGTTCCATGCGACGTCCCGTCGCGCTGAGTGCGCGCAGCACATTCCCCACCGGATCACGGCGCGGTTCCCAACTCACGCGTTGCACCAATCGACGCCGCATCGTCAGCCCTTCCACACGTGGCATCCACGCCTCCAGGCGCGTTTGCACATCCGATGCATTGCCTGGAACCACACGCTGGCCGCCAACCATGGCACCACCAAGACTGTCGAGCAACAAGCCACCTTCCGGCGCGTCCACTTCGATACGCGCACGTTCTTCGGCAATGGCCTGACGTACGTGCTGCGTGTCGATGCCAACCTCGCGTGCCACTTCAAGGACGCGGATTTCCGAAATATTTTCTGAAGACTCGCTATTGGTACCCTGCAGCTCCGTCGCACGCGCAAGGACGCGCTCAAGTGCTGCGCGAGCGATCGCAGGCTCCGTTCCAGTCGCTGGCAACGTTTTCGGCGCTAGCTCATCACCAGCCATCAGCGACCTCCGAGAGCAATGTCAATTTGCTGACGTATCCCATCACGAGCGTCGACCGAAATATCGAAGAGTCGAACGAACGTCGCATCAAGCGCGGGCGGAAGCACAACCGCACCCGACTGTGTTAGATAGAATTGCATATATGCCTCTACGAGTTCTGGGGCCACACGTTCCAGCAGCATCGCGCCCGCGCGCACCTGCGCGGTCGAAATTGCGCGAGAAACAGCAACGCTCCGTTGTATCGACGCGGCGCCACTACCCAACAGCACGCGAGACACCACGCCTGCGGTGAGCTCGTGCGCCAACACGAGAATCACCTGTCGCGCATCCTCTGCGCGCGCCGGGAATGGTACTGCGACCATGCGCTGTCGCTCTCGACCCACCCCAACCCGTCCCTCGCCGCCGACGGGAAGCGAGAGCAGCACCTCGCCGTTGACTTGTCCCGTACTGGCGAGAAATCGATCAAATCGCGCGCGGAACGTGTGCTGCCACAACGAATCCACCGCGGTAATCGTTGCATTGCGCGTGCGCACAAGCCGCGTGTGCTCGGCGTTGAAGAAACGGACTTGCTCATCCTGCACACCGAGAACGAAAATACCCAGCCACTCACGATCCGCCGCGGTTGGGAACAGCCGTGCGAATTGTGCAAAGTGCTCGACAGGCGCGCGATCCGACACCTTTCGGTCATCGCCTTCAGCTAATACAAATCGTTCTGCCGCCGTCCGCAACGCGAACCACGAGTCAAATTCGAAGGCCAACACCTGCGCCTGCAAATAGCTCGGCGTCGCCAACAAGTCTTTGGCTAACATGGCCCGCGTCGTATCCAATGTGGTCAGGACATTCGCGCGATTTTTCACAACGGTCAGCGAATCGCGGTAGCCACGACGAAACTGTGGCGGCGTGGCTCTGTCGTCTACTAAAAGCGCAAATGCGTGTAGCCATAAATCCACCGACTCTACGGTTTTAATTGGCCATCGAGTCAGTGGTATCGCCGACGGCTCGCTCCGACGTACCGGCGCTGGTGGGGCACTGGCATCCGGTACTCCAACGAGTCCACGACATGCACTAACGGAGAAGATCGTGGCTATGACCGTTGCGATCATAGCCACGCGCGCGGTGATGTCGGCGCGGGATTGGCGAAACGAAGCGAGAAGCATGACTGCAAGATCGCCACGGGGTGACCGCGACGGGTAGCGCTCAGCTGGCGACGCGCGTTTCCCGCACGGGGACAGTCGGCAAGTCGGGGAGATCCGCGCTGCGGCCACACGTCACGCAAAATCGCCACGCGGCATCAAGCTCAGTACTGCACGCCGGACACTGCCGCTTGGTTTGATCGACGCCGCAGTGCGGGCAAAATGTCACGCGACGCCCGTCCGGCAGACGTCCGCTGCAAAATCTGCAACAGGCATTCGCCAGCTTCTTACCAGCACTCTCTGACGAAACGGAAACGAAGGAGGGTAGCGATCCCACAATATCCGCCGTCGCTCGTCGGACCGGCGCCGCCGGCATGGTGAAGGACGGCATCAACTCCGTCATGCGCGCCGCTTCAAAGGCGCCGCTCACGCGTTCCGTACCAACGCGCTCGACCGCCGCGCCGAGCATGAGTGACGTGGTTGCCCACGAACGAACGAGTGCCATCGTCGGCGACGGCAACGCCAACGCACTGCGACATGCAGTCTGTAACTCTGCGTCGGTCCGAACGTAGTCGCGCTCGCCCGAAATTAATCGCAACAATGCTTTCTCCCACGCATCCGCCCCGCTGTCCGCCATCTCACGGCGCGAGTCGCGAAACGGGAGCAGCCGTTCCTCCAAATCCGAAAGCGTGAATCCATGTTCACGCAACTGCGGATAGTGCTGGCGAATTGTACGAACAAGTCGGAAGGCCAGACGATCAAGATCGTCCATGGAGCGAGCTGCCGGACTCACCGCTTTTCGGCCGCGCGCATTTGCGCATCGACGTCGCCACTTACAAGCGCACGATTGTCACCGCCGATTTGCTCGACGATGCGTTCGGCCACGTTCTTGTCATGCGTTTGCGCGTCTTTCCAACCGTAGCCGTATCCGATGGCCACGCCCAACGCGAGAATGAAAAGCAGCTTGTACATGGGTGTCTCGGGTTGCCGCGGGCGTTCGATACGCGCGCAGATCTACCCCTGACGACGCGTCATCTCTTGGTCGGGTAACGGTGGCGCGGGAACAAATCGCTCCCAGTCGGGGAACGGCGCAACGGCCGGCAGCTGCTTCCCCGCGCGGACAGGAAGTGCCGCCATCCAGCGCTCGAACGAGGACGGAATCAGCCCGTCAGTCGCATCCTGTTGTGCCGCCGCGCGTGTCGCCAAGTGATTGGCGTATTCATTCTGCGGATGTCCGGCATGACCCTTGACCCACGCCCACATGCATTCATGTTGGGCGATCACTTCCACCGCTTCCTGCCACAACTCGAGATTTTCAACGGCACCTACCTTGCGCTTCCATCCACGCGCCATCCAACCGCGCACCCATGAGGACATGCCGTCAACGATGTACCGCGAGTCGGTGGTGAAATGCACCGAGAGCTGGTTACCCTTTCGCGACAATGCGAGCATGGTGTCAATGACCGAGCGCAGTGCCATGCGGTTGTTTGTCGTATCGCGCTCGGATCCCCAAATATCGAAGCGCTGAACGGGTCCGTCGCCGCGACGGAACTCGACAACCGCGCCGTAACCACCTGGTGTGTCGCCCGCCTTGCCGTTCCCTAGACACGATTCGTCGGCAAACACGGAGACGAGCGGGTAACTCGCACTCATCGCACCACCTCGATGCTTTCCAGTTCGTCGACGAACAGTTCAAAAAAATGACCAGTCGACGGATGTCGAGCATGAATGACTTCGCGTCCATTGGCCACACGTAGACGTTCAGGAATTACCAAAAACTCCGAGCCTCGGCGACGCAGTGCGAGTCGGGTGCCTTTGACAATTGCCTGCTCGAGCGTGTCATACTCGCTGACGGTCAGCACGCGACTACTTCCCCCACGCCGCACACACATCTTCTAAAACGTCAGCCGCGCGTTCGATATCTGCGCATTCCACCCATTCTTCCGCAGAGTGCGCGCGACCGATGTCTCCCGGACCAAAACAGAGTGCGGGAATGCCGGCTTCGTTAAAGAGCGCAGCATCGGTCCAGCAGGGAAGTCCCAATACCGCACCGTCAAGCGCGCGATGCTTCGCCGCTCTGACCACGGCTTCGGTCAATGGCGCATCTGCGGGTAAGTCGCTTGGTGATTGAG
>JAYTTR010000572.1:0-3434 GCA_043744935.1 Gemmatimonadaceae bacterium | reverse complement strand
TCCTCGACTTTGTGCATCGCCTTCGTGACCTTCCGGCGCTCGTCCAATGGGCGGGATACGTTGGGCTGACCCTCATTATTTTCGCTGAAACGGGATTGCTCGCGGGGGTTTTTCTTCCCGGCGACTCACTCTTGGTGACGGCGGGTTTGCTCGCGTCGCAGCCAGACTTTGGGCTGAACCTTTGGATATTGGGCGCCATACTGACGGTCGCGGCAATTGTCGGCGATAGCGTGGGTTATCAGATTGGCCGCTCGGCGGGTCCCCGAATTTTCACTCGCGACAATAGTCTGCTTTTCAACAAAGCGCATTTGCTGCGTGCGCAGGCATTTTACGACAAGCACGGCGGCAAGACCATTATTTTGGCGCGATTCATGCCGATCATTCGGACATTCGCACCCGTTGTTGCCGGCGTTGGACAAATGCAGTATCGCTCGTTTCTGCTATATAACGTGATCGGCGGCGTCTCATGGGTGTGGAGTATGCTGGCAATCGGTTACGTGCTCGGTAAAACGGTCCCAGCCGTGGCGCGGCATATCGAAGTGATGGTGATCATCATTGTGCTGTTGTCCATTCTGCCTGGCATCATCGGATGGTGGCGCGAACGCGCCGCTACGAAAATTTCTTAACCCTCGTTCGTTGTCGGAGACGCTGTCATGACCCATGTACTTCCCGCGTTGCCGTACGCTGCAGAAGCACTCGAGCCGCATATCGACACGCAAACGATGCAGATCCATCACGGTAAACATCATCAGGCGTACGTGACCAATCTCAATGCGGCAATCGAGAAAGCGCCCGAGCTGGCCACATGGTCACTTGACGATCTCAGCCGCCGGATCAACGAAGTGCCCGAGCCCGTCCGCACGGCCGTGCGCAACAATGGTGGTGGTCATTGGAATCACTCGCTGTTCTGGCGCTTGATGGCTCCTCAAGCTGGCGGTGAGCCAACGGGTGCCCTCGGCACGGCGATCACGTCCACATTCGGCGCGTTCAGCACGTTTAAAGAGCAGCTACAAACCGCCGGTGTTGGTCGTTTCGGATCTGGTTGGGCATGGCTGATCGCCGATGGTGGAAAGTTGTCGATTATGAGCACGCCAAACCAGGACAATCCACTCATGGAAGGCAAGCACGCCATTCTCGGCGTCGATGTGTGGGAGCACGCGTACTATCTCAAATATCAAAATCGTCGCGCGGACTATCTGGCGGCGTGGTGGAACGTCGTGAATTGGGCGGAAGTCGCGAAATTACACGGTGCGGCGAAATAGCTGAAAACCGTGTGACTCGTAGAAACAGAAAGGGCCCGGCGCGATGCCGGGCCCTTTCCGTTTCGTCTGTTCAGTCGCCAGTTATGAACGATTCATCAATGTTGGGATGAGCGTGAGCAACGCGCCGATCGCAAAGCGAATGACCGCGGCCAGCGCACCCGTTGAGCGAGACGTTCGCGCCACGACCGCCACACCAATGGCTGTAAGCACGAGCGACCAAAGGCCAAACACGTCCAGGTTTTGCAGTAACGCCAGCAGCTGCGGAGACGCCGTATTTGGGTCCAGGAATCGCGCGGGTCCGAGCTGCCCATCAGCTGCGCCACGAATCGCATTCGTATCGACCAGCGCGCCCTGCACCGCGAGTGCGACGAAGCCGAGTACACCCGGCATATAGCTCCACGATGCGATGGTGGCAGACTGACCATAGGAAATTTTCGCACCCACGATGCGTGCGCCTATCCACGTTGCAAGCCCGCCAAAAATGGCGATGAACCATGGTACCAGCAGTGGGCCGAACATCGTCGAGAACGAAGCGATTTTTCGACTCATCTCGATCGCAGCGGCCGGCATCTCGCGGCCTTGCGCCGCCGCCTGCGCCGACGCCTTGGCCATGCCACGAGCAAACTCGGCATCGAAGTATGGCGAGATCAGATTGCGCAGCGCGAAAACGAGTACACCGCACAGCACCGTTTGTATGATTGCTGGCCGCACGAAACTGCTGTTGCGTACGCGATCAAACAATGCCGACGGATGAATAAAGGCATCAACAACATCGTCCATCAACCCAGTTTTCTTTATACCAGGCGCCACCGAATCAACGGGGAGCGTCACGATTCCTCCGAGCATGTAGGTGCGAGCACGAGCACGGCGACTACCGCGCCCGATCCAGCGCTACCGATCCGCCACGACCGCTTTACCGCGCAGCTTCTCCCTCGAGATACGTATATCCCTCGAGACCGGCGACGTAGTCCGCGATGAAGGCGTTCGCCTCCTCCCGCGTCAGGGATGTCGTCGCGTTTACCTTACGACGAAACGTGGCGAGAAGTTGCGATGCACCAAACTGCACATAGTTGAGCACTTCCGTCACTGTATCACCTTCCACAAGGTCCGTAATCTCGTACGCGCCTTGTTCGTTGAGTCGCACGTGCACCGCGTTGGTGTCGCCAAACAAATTGTGCAAATCTCCCAGGATTTCCTGGTATGCACCGGTGAGAAAAATACCAAGGATATAATCCTCGCCGTCGCGAAACTCATGAAGTTCCAAGCTTGGTCTGCCCTTTTTCCCACCGACAAATCGATCAATCTTGCCGTCGGAGTCGCACGTGACGTCCTGTAATGTGCCGCGACGCAGCGGCTCCTCATTGAGCCGGTGAATAGGCATGATCGGAAATAACTGATCGATGGCCCAACTGTCCGGCAACGATTGAAACAGCGAGAAATTACAGAAATAGCGATCGACGAGCGACGATTCGAGCTCTGGCAAAATGTCTTCGTACGTATCGCGGTCCGCGATTGCGGTGCGATAGATCGCGTTCATTGTACCGAGCCAGAGCACCTCGGCCTTCGCCAAACCGCGCAGGTCTAACACCCCGCTATTGAAGTACTGACGGGCACGATCCTTGTCGAACGAGGCATCGTGAAACACTTCAAGCACCTTTCGTGGTCTCGCGGCGCGTTCAGTGAGCGTGCGCCAGTCTTCAAACATCTCGTGCAACAACGAATGGTCATCGTCTATCAACGCGGGCACAGGCTGCTCTGCCTGTGACTCCACGTCAATGACCTTGACCAGCAGCAACGCGTGATGCGCGGTTAACGCCCGTCCAGATTCGCTGATGATATGTGGCATCGGCAACTCCGCTTCGCGACACGCCTCCGCAATGGTATAAATGACATCGTTCGCATATTCCTGCGGCGTATAGTTCACGCTCGCGTTGTTGGTCGAACAGGTACCATCGTAGTCAATGCCGAGTCCGCCGCCAACGTCTACGTGCGTGATGTCCACGCCCATCGCGCGCATTTCGATGTAGTAGCGTGCAACCTCGGCCAAACCCGACTTGATGAACCGAATATCAGTGATCTGACTGCCGAGATGAAAGTGTATCAGCTTGAGAATATCAATGCGATTTTCCGCTTGCAGCCGATCAATAAGCTTGACCAGTTCGGCAGAGCTCA
>JAYTTR010000571.1:0-13570 GCA_043744935.1 Gemmatimonadaceae bacterium | reverse complement strand
TCGCCTCGGGCCGCAGGTAGCAAAGGTTGTAACCGCCGACCGCGGGCGGCTGCCACGCTTTTAAACATGTTGCTGGGCGCGGTGAATCGGAAACGGTTGTATTGCGACAGTCCACTAAACGACGACACATCTCCATCGTGCGAACCGTGAATGACCAAGTAGTTGTAGTCGGCCACCGGTGTTGGCTGATCGGCGGGCCGATACTGGCCGTCCACGGGTGCGATGGCCACGATGGACTTGATATCGAAATTGAAATTGAATTTCTGCGTGGCGTCGTCGGGATAGTTTGGCAAACGATTGAACGCGCCAGCAATCGACACGGCTTCGCCGCCGCGCGAATGCCCCATGAGCCCGATGCGCGTCATGTCGATTTTGTGAAACAACGGTTTGCCCGCGCTGTCGTTGAGTGAACGAAACGCTTCGAGATGCTTGAGCAGCATCCAGCCACGCGCATCATTTTCGCCGCGCAAGGCACCGTTGAGAAAATTTTCGTCAATTGAAGCAAGAATAAATCCCCGCGACGCGAGGAGTTCGCCGAGCCATTGGTAGCCGGGGTCGGAGAAGTCTTTCATGTCGTGATTGCCGTGGACGACCAGCACGAGCGGGAATGGACCGTCGCCGTCCGGATACCAGACGCGCGCGTTGAGCGGAAATCTGGTGTTGTCGAAACCCCAATATTTCTTCCGGCTTTTCGCGACGTCGGGTTCGGCCTTCGCGTAAGGCGATGCGTCGACCGTGCGAGTTTTGTACGTCAGCGAATCACGATATTCCACGCGACGTGCGTCGCCACCGCTTCCGTAATACAACTTCTTGACTGTGAAGTTGCCCTTCTCGCCCGGATTCGGCGCCGTGATGCTGCGATGCGCGAGGACGCGATCCGCATCGTTAGGCGCGAGCGTGAGCGGCTGCACGCAGCCCAATCCCACAAGAAGCACCGTCGCGATGACGACGGGACGAAAAACGGCATGAAGGCGGAGAGCGCGCATTTGAGCGGGAGCGAGGGCAGAAGACGTCACCTCGGGACGATACGGGCTCGCGCTCGCTAGCGCCACGTCACCGCGTACTCTCGCGCAGTCCTCACCACCGCGACATCTTCGAGCATATGGACCGTCGCCATTTTGTCACTGCGTTGGCTGGAGTCTCGGCCGCCCCCGCTGTTGCCGCTGCGGCATCGCCGACGTTCGCGTCGGGTGCGATGCGTCGCCTTCTCGATGCCGCCGATGTCGCGAAGAGTCGCGGGGTGCTGTTGCTGGACCCGGAAGTCGCGCATTGGCGAGGAAGCGCTGCGCAGGACACATCGTTTGCCAGCGACGAAGATTTTTGGGAGCCCATTCAGCGCGCGTTCGATCTGGATCGCACGTGGATCAATCTGAACAACGGCGGTTGCTCGCCCGCGCCATCACATGTGATGGAGCAGATGTTTCGCGATCTGCGGTATTCCAACGAATTGCCGGTGATCCAGATGTGGCGCGACTTGGAGCCGCGTATCGAGATCGTGCGGCGCGAGCTCGCGATTGAGTTTGGGTGTGACACCGAGGAAATGGCGATCACGCGCAATGCGACTGAAGCGCTGACGGCGGTGATCTTCGGCATGGATTTGAAAGCTGGTGACGAGGTGATCATCAGCAATCAGAACTATCCGCGTATGGTGAGCGCGTGGCGTCAGCGTGCGCGTCGTGATGGCCTTGTGCTGAAAGAGATATCGTTCCCGGTGCCGACAACATCACCTCAAGTGATCGTGGATAAGTTCTCCGCGGCCATCACGCCACGTACGAAAGTGATGGAGTTTACGCACGTCACGAACCTCACCGGACAGATCTTGCCGGTGCGAGAGTTAGTCGCGTTGGCGCGGTCAAATAACATCGAAGCCGTGGTGGATGGCGCACACGCATTTGCTCAATTTCCATTCAAGCGCGACGACCTCGACGTGGATTATTACGGAACCAGTTTGCACAAATGGCTACTCGCGCCAATCGGCACCGGATTTTTGTACGTGCGCAAATCGAAGATCAAGTCGATTTGGCCGTTGCTTGGAGCAACGGCCGAGCAGGACGACAACATTCGGAAATTTGAAGAGATTGGTACTCATCCTGCGGCGAATCACAATGCAATTGCGGTGTCGCTGGCGTTTCATCGCGCGATTGGCGCGGGGCGCAAGTATGCGCGCTTGGTGTATTTGCGCGATCGCTGGGCGAATCGGTTGCTCGCCGAGGGCCACGGCCGGGTGAAGATGCTGACGCCGATGCACTCGGTATGGGGCGGCGGCATTGGAAACTTTTCGGTG
Source organism: Gemmatimonadaceae bacterium (assembly GCA_043744935.1). Taxonomy (GTDB): domain Bacteria; phylum Gemmatimonadota; class Gemmatimonadetes; order Gemmatimonadales; family Gemmatimonadaceae; genus Gemmatimonas. Next base: position 11,286 of record JAYTTR010000571.1, on the reverse strand, counting down.
GACGGTCTTGATCCGGTCAAGCTCGGTGGCTGGCTCCATGGACAGCATCGCGTGGCGCAAACGCCGATTGTTCATGCAGAATTTAGCGGGATCCGCGTGACGCCCAACGTGTATACGACACTCGATGAGATTGATCGCTTCAGCGAATTAGTGTTGCGCGCGATGAAATCTGGTTTAGGCTGAACATCGGTCACGCTTTTCTCTCACTCCCCCTCATGCTTACACGACGTAACATTTCGCTCGTGGTCGGCGTTGTCACGACGGCGCTGTCGTGCATCGCGTCTGTTGGCGCGGCACAGAATTTTGAAGGCATCATCACGATTCGCGTCTCTGCGCGCGGTCAGAATAGCGAGTCACAGCTCATTGAACTTCTCTCGCGTGGAGCGCGCGGCGTTCGCGTGAACGTGGGTGGTCAGATGGGTGCAGCGAGTATGCTGAGCATCCCGTCTGAAAAGAAAGTGTACGTTCTTCTGGATGCGCAGAGCATGTATATGGAGATGGCGACGCCAGGGGCTGCAGCACGTACAGCCGATGTTGTGACGCCAACAATCACACGAACGGGCAAAAAGGAAACGATTGCCGGCTATGTCTGTGAACATGTGCTCATCGAAACACCGAAAGAGACGAACGATGTCTGCATGGCCAAAGGACTCGGAACGTTCCTCAATTTTGCCGCTGGTATGGGGATGGCGCGCGCCGTTCCCGATTGGCAAACGGCGTTAGCCGCAGATGGTGGTTTCCCGTTGAAAGTCGCGAACGGTGCAGGTCTCGTGATGTTGGAAGTCACGAAGATCGAAAAGAAGAAGCTCAGCGATGCGCTCTTCACCATTCCGTCGAACTACACGAAGATGGCCGGTCCAAGTCGTCGTCCATCCTGACTACGCGCATACGTAGCTTTACCCGTTTCGCATGGACACGAATGAAAGCGAATGAAACCTCCGTTTCGTTGGCACGTTAGGTCAGAAGAAAGCGCGGTGCTGCAGCTCATCCAGTATGCGGTGCGCGTTGGTCGAATCACTCGGAGGACTTCATGTTTTCGGTACTCGCATTTCTCGCGTCGGTCGCGGTTGCCAGCATTGTCTTCATCTTGCTGAAAGGCGGTACGCGCCGCTTTGTGCGCAATCGATTGCGGTATGTGGACGCGGTACAAAAAGGCTCCGCGCCCTACCTCGCTGGCGGCGCCGTGTTTCTCGCTTCACTCGTTATTGTGGCGGTGCTGCCGTTGGTGGGCTTGGGCACAGCGGTGACGGTAGCGCTTGCCGTTGGAACTGGCGTTGCCGCCGGCGCACGTGACATTCGCAACGGTACGCTACCGATCGTGTACGGCCGTTGAGTGGCGGGAGCACTCGCGCAAACATCGCGCGAGCGCTCTTTTGCCTGCTACATCCAGGATTCGTAGTGCCCTGAAACAAGTACAAATGCCGAGAGTGCGCCATTCGTTACCGCATGTACGAGTACAACGTCTCCCAGTGATTTCGTCCGCCACAACCACCAATTGTAAATAAATCCGCATAGGAGTCCCACTTCCCAGTACGGACCGTGCTCGCTTGCGAACAGTACCGCCGTTCCAATGAAGGCGAATGTGTTGTACGTGCCGATAGGTACCTTCTGCCAATCATTGTTCACGATCCATCGCGGTAACCATCCGCGCCAAAATAGTTCTTCAATGATCGGCACGAGTAGAGCAGCGCGCGCAATACGCAGGATGACCACGAGCGGATTGGCCAACTCTGCCGGCGGGATTGATGTTTTGAGCGTGCCAGTAATGCTGTTTTGAAAGAGCCAATGCGTGCGCCAACCAGGTACCAATAAGTCGGGCGCCACCCACATCGCGCAGACGGCGAGGCCGAGCAAGATACTTGTCACGACGTGTCGCACGCGCAATGTACGGACGACGCCACCCGACACGAAAACAAGCACGGCGATCAGAATACCGACGCGTACCAACGACTCCCACGGTTGTCCAAACGGCAAGGACGGCGCGAGGGCCAGCAGTGCCATGAAGACAGCGAACGGAGCGACCCAGGGGACCATGGACTAGGGAAAAGGGAAAAGGGATGACGGAAAGGATCGTCAGCAGTAGACAGTTCATACTCGACATGCGCAACGGTCCTTAATCCCTAATCCCTAATCCCTAATCCCTATTTCCCTATTTCCCGAATCAGTACCGCCTGAGGTCCTGCAAAATCGAGTACGAGTACATCGCCGGCGCCGTGGGAAAAACGCACGGCCATCGCGTGTGGCGCCGATGGATTCTCCGTGTGAAGGAAGTCATCCTCTACGCGATAGAGCAACGTCAGGATCTGATCACGCCCGCCAACATCAACATGATACAGTAGTTGTCCACCGTCGCGGAACTCCATGCGAACGCCCGGTGCGAAGTCGAGCGACGAATCGGCGCGGAGGAGGCGCCAAATGCCGAAGAGCCAAGGCGGAGTCATACGACGAATCGTAGTCGGGCGTAGCGAATACGGCACGGGGCGTTGCGCCTCCATTGGCGCCCGCGCATCGTATTCCGCATGAGAGACGAAAGGTGGCTTCACCATGGCACGCGAATGCCGACCGTGGTCATTGTGTTCATGGTGGGACTGTTTGCGTTTGCTGCCGCGCCCGTGTGCGCGCAGACCGGTACGGTCGATCATGCCGTCTTCGACGCATTGCTGCATGCGCATGTCGTGGAGGGGCTTGTCGACTATCCCGCGTTCGCGCGCGATGCATCGTTTGCGCGATACCTCGCGACCCTCGACACGGTGCAGGAAACATTGTTGGACCCGCAAGAGCGACTCGCATTCTGGATCAACGTATACAACGCGTTCACGATTCAGCTTGTCGCGTCGCGCGGTGAAACGCGATCGATCCGGAATATCGACAAAACGTTTGGAGTGCTGCGGTTAAAAGGACCGTGGAGTAACCCATTCGTGCACGCTGCCGGACACACACTCACGCTCGATGACGTCGAGCACACCAAGATTCGCAAAGAATTTCGCGAACCGCGTATACACTTTGCGCTGGTGTTCGCGGCGCTGGGCAGTCCCCCGCTTCGCAGCGAGGCGTACACCGGCGCACAGCTGGACGCGCAACTCGAAGACCAGGCGCGGACATTCATTTCGCAAACGCCGGCGAAGAATCGAATGGACGGATTCGCGCTCCTGCTCAGTCCCATCTTCACGTACTATCGCGCCGACTTCGGCGCGACGCGCACCGAGTTAGGGCAATTTCTCGCCCACTGGTTCGCCGGTGAAGATCGGCAGCGCTTGGAGAAAGGCGTGTATGCCACACGCGAGTCAGACTTTGACTGGACCCTCAACAGCCAAGGCAAAGCGCGACGGCCGTGACCTGACACGGCACTGCGGCGTCACCTCTCACACCCCATGCCGCGGAGGCCGTCTTATGCGTCGCACCGAAGAAGATCCCACCACGCCGTCCACTCCTGCCCACGCGCTCCGGCTCGATGTCGCATCCGTCGGACAGGCCGGTCTCGCGTTTTTACTGGCGTTCCTCATCGCGTTCGTGCTCAAAGGAACCTGAACGCGCTGTGGTTACCGAAGCGGTATCGTGCAGTGGTCGCGACGAACAGCTATCGCCAGGCAGCGGTGACCACACCCGACGTGTCCTTCGCGCAGGGTAGCCACGCCAACGCCACAAGTTGTACATGGACGTCGCCAGTTTTCGCTTTGATGGGCGTACGGTCCAGTGGTTCCTGTTGCGCGTCGTACGATGCGCCCAGCGCGTCGATTTCTGTTTGCAACTGCGTCTCTACAGCACTGTATTGCGTCTGAGATCTTTCGCGTCGTACAGTACAAGTTCCTCGCCGCGCGTACGGGTTGCGAGATCGTGGCGTTTGCCGAGGTAAAAGGCGCCGAGCTTGTCGAAATCAGTCATGACGAGCAGTGGTTCAAGGGCGAGGTGCGGCCTGGCGGGCGAGGATCAGCAATTGTTTGGCGTGGCGGCGCGCGTTGTCAATTTCGTATGGTTGCACTGGTCGTTCCGCGCCACCAACCTGCTTGGTTGTGCGCGTCGCGGAATCGTTTGTAAATTCGATGACGAGCATCGAATGCAGCGCGCTTGGCGAGCTGTTGCCTGATTGCACCGTTTGTTCGCGATTGTCCGACATGCTGATCAAATGACCGGCACTGTCGAACAAGAACATGCGTAATGCGCGTGAGTCCGCGCCAAACGTTGCGGATTCGTCGATGCGGAGCGCATTCGCGACGGCAGGGGTCGCGATCCACGTCGATTTCTCGTCCGCCTCGCTCCATGTACCGGAGCGAGACGTTGCATTGATTCCCGCACTGGCGGAGTCGCCGTGGCTCACGGATTTCGCATCGCTGCACGCAGTGAACGCGAAGCAGATGATGAACGCGAAACGACGTGACATGAGCGACCTCGGAGATATTGGTTTCAAATTGGTTGGCCCGGATACACGGCAATCGCCGAGCCTTCAGCAACAAACGCCGAGACGGGTGGTGTATCGAATGTGTCGGCAAACTGTCGGCCGTAGAGTGTCGCAAGATCTGCTTCGATGAGACAGTCGGCGGCGAGACTGATGTTCCACCGCGGATGCGACACTTGGTATTCAAGCGTGGGTTTGCCGGGGCGGCGTGTGTAGCCCCAATAGTGTTCAGCGATAAACTCTTCGGTGCTGCCGGCACGCATCGGACGCGGTGGCGCATTGACCAGCGTGAGGATGCGCTCCCATCCGCCGTCGCGCTTCCACTCGTACACTAACGATCGCGTGGCCAGGGACGTGGGGTCGGTAAGTGGCGCTTCTGGTACGGCGGCGCGGCGCATCGGGCGCGCGACGTAGGGCTCGCCGTACAGCGTGCGCGCCACAAGTGCGATGGCGGAGCGGGGTACCATCTCCTGAATGAAAGTGACGCCACGCCGCCACGAACCATCGGGCATCTTGCGCTTCACGTAAAAGCGAAGATTGACTTCGGGGAAACGCACGTGAAATGGGATGCGGCGACCGAAAATACGCGTGTCGCGAAAATCGAAGGCCACGATACTCGCGAGTGCGTCACCTTTAAAAACGTCGAGCACCGTGCCCGCAGCGAGAAATGGTTTCAGGAGTTTGGCGTCGACTGCCCAACTAACCATGACAATGTCACGCCATTCGGCAGTGAGAAATGGGCGAGTCGCGTCCACGCCGTCTAGAACTCGCGCCGCTTCATCTCTTTGAAAATCTCCTCGGCTTCCGACCCAGACAATGGCTCAGCGCCGCCACGTGTGGCTTCGAGTGTGGAATCGAACGAAGGGCGCGGCTGCTTTTTTGGTTGAGCGGCCTTCGCTGTGGTTTTCTTGATCAACGCCTTCAGCTGCGAGTCCTTCACGATTTCTCCGATCCAGAGGTTACTTGAGGTTGGTGCGCGGACGGCCGCCCCTCTGAAAAGTGGCGGCCCGCTGTGGAATCACGAAACTGTGCTACACCAATTCGCTAGACCTGCTGCCGTTTGCGAAACATGATGAGCAGAGCGAGGCCCGAGCAGACGAGGACGATGGTCGATGGTTCAGGCACCACCGTACCGGTGAAATCGGCGGTGAATGCCAGGTCGCCAGCGATTGCATCTTCAAACGCGCCGTTGACCGAAAGACCGCTTAGCGTGCCGGTGGCGGTTGAGCGCACCGCTCGGCCACCAAGGTACTGATTCACGCCAGCACCGGTTGCCTCGATGGAGTTTGATGCGCCGTCAGGCAGATTCGCAAATGTTGCGGCCGTCGTGCCCAGTGCGGTGAGCACAATCGCATACGTCTTGTTCGCGGCGAGTCCGAGGTTGAGTGCGTTTGACGCGTTTGAAAACGAATAGGTGTCGAACGGTTTCAGCGGGTTCGCGCCGACATTGCTGCTGCCGTTTTGCACGATGCTCGAAAACAACGGCGTGCTCACCAATCGATAATTGATGATGTCAAACTCGAAGACATGCGCGGTAAACTTGAGGTCAGTGCCCTGTCCGAAGTCGTCAGAGAGGAAAATCGAGAATCGTTGCAGATACGGCGCGGCGGCTGGAGCGACGAACGTTTGTGCGAACGTGGCAAATGTGCCACCGTCGGAATATTTACCGAATGAACCGTCAAACGTGGTGAGGCCGCTGACGCCAATCGTGGTGGTTTGTGCCTGAGCGGTTGCCGACAGAGTAATGCACGCGAACGAGACAGCAGCGGTACGCGCATACTTCATGCACCGGTGGGCCAGTGTAGTCATGACTCAGGGTGTGACGGTGATGGTGACTGACGAGGACCCGATGCTGCCATCCTTGTCTCGAATCGAGAGTGTGACCACGTACGTACCGGGCGTACTCCAGGACTTTGCACGCAGCAACGGTCTGGTTTTCGCTGGAAGCGCATTCATCACGCCTGCATACGTCGTACCATCCGCCCACTCATAGGTGAAGGTCCACGGGGCGTCTTTCGTGCCGGCATCCGTTCCGCTTGCGCCAAACGTTACGCTTTGGCCAACAGCAACCGTGGTTGCGGTGCGCGCAAGCAGCAGTGCAATTGGTGCGACATTGCTGATGACGATGGAACGCGAGACTGACTTCGGCCAACCAAACTTGTCCGTGACGGTGAGTGTCACGCTGTACGTGCCGTTGTCGGCAAACGTTTTTGTTGGCGAGACCTCAGACGCCACGGTGCCGTCGCCGAAATCCCACGCGTAGGTGAGTGTTTCGCCGAATCCACTGACGAGGAGGTCGGGGTCGGTCGACGCTGAACCATTGAAGGTCACGGCCGAGCCTTCAACACCCGTCGTGGCGCCGGTAAACGATGCGACTGGCGGACGATCACCCGCTTCCACTGCGGTCTGATAGGAGTCTTGCAAGCGCGATAACAAATCGTATCCTGTCGAGCCTTCAATCTTGTCGACGGTCGTCAAATAGTTTTGCCACGGATCGTTTCGAATGCCCGCGATGTTTGGCATGTTGACCGCGAGTACTGTGGTGTTGGAGAGATCAGCCCAACTGTTGATGTTGGCGCGCGTGAACGGATTGCCGGGCGTGTAGGGACCAATAAACGCCACTTTCCACGTCGAGTCCGGAATTTGCACTTTGTTCAAATTGCGTAGCCACCGTGGCGTGGCACCAGCTGCGTAGAGTGGCCCTGTGATGATGTAAACGGCGCGACCTCCGAGTCTCGCAGAGTCGCCCAGCGCATTTTCGAACGATGCCCACACACCCTGATTGAGGTCCGCCATCTGCGGCACGACGTTTGTCAGGTAGAACGTGTTTGCATTGTCAACATTGGCGACGGTGCGATCAAACGAGCGCGTCATGTGCCCGCGATCAAAGCCACCGGTGGTATAATCGGATGTGAGAATCTGCGCAGCGATTGGCAGGCTAGGATCGGCGGAAAAACAGTTGCATCGATCCTGACCGGATACCATATGTCGGGCATCCAATTCATAGCTCACCCAATTCGGCGTACCGCGCGTCTGATTGTAGGACAGCATGTATTGCGGACGCGAAATCAGAAAATCAGTGGTGGAAATTCCGGCCGCGGTGGGCCGTCCAAATTCATCGTTGCTGCCGTAGGTACCGAGTGGAGCGGTGACCGGTATCTCGACGGTGATGGGGGTGAGCGTGTCGGTGTACGTCGCGCCGCCGCCAACAGGCGTTGCGGTGACCTCAAAACGCGGACGCGTTGCGCTGCCGGACACACCAGTCACGATACCTGAATTTTCCACGACGGCCGCAGTCGCGATACTTGGATCGATCGAACGGAATGTGAACGTTGCCATCACCGTCGTGGCGCCCGACTTCGCTGTTGGAAACAGTTGCGTTTGGAAGCCCGGTGGAAAACTACTCGTGGATGAACTCAGCGTGATGCTGTTGATGAGCACACCCACGACGGTGATTTGCGACGCACCTGTTACGGCGTTAGGTGTGGTCGCGGTGATCGTGACTGGCCCACCAATTGCCGCACCGGTCACCTTTCCGGTCTGATCCACGGTCGCCAGTGTGGTGTTCGACGACGACCACGTGAAACTCGTATTGACGACGGCATTGTTCGCGTCTTTCGCTGTGGCGACCAGCGTGGTTGTGCCTCCAGTCGCGACACTCGCGGCATTCGGTGTCACGCCAACACTGACGATTGTTGCCGCAATCGCGACCGAAAGCGTCGCCGTGCCCGCGACGTTGTTCTCCGACGTGGCCGTGATGGTTGCCGTTCCTACCGTGACGCCAGTTGCCGCGCCTGTCGATGCGTTCACGGTAGCGACGGACACATCCGAACTACTCCACGTGAATGTGGTTGACGCAACGAGACCATTCGCATCTTTTGCCGTCGCGTTAAACGCGGTGGTCAGACCTGGACTGACCGACGTCGTGAGCGGCGATACGGTAACCGAGGCTACGGGGCCGGCCACCGGGCCGCCAACCGTGCCATTGCGCGGATTTGGCGCGCCAACCACAAAGTCGGCCGCATTGTCATTGCTATCCGTGGCGCCACCATTGAGACGTAACGCCGCGGTGGTGTTGCTTAACGTTGGCGTGGGATGCATGCCTTCCGCGCACGTTGCTGCCGTACCAAAACCGACAAAGTCCACGTACGTCGCAACGTCGGGGCATGCACCGGTTAACGCTGCGGAATTATTCACGAGCGCAACTTTTCCTGCTGTTGCGCTGAGTGCGAGCGTGCCGACTGCTTCTGGCGTTGGCAAATTTGTTGTGCCGCCCGAACCGATTGCCTCTTGCACCAGGTAGTACCGACCCGCGGCAATCGTGCCAGACAACACGGTGCTTTGCCATGTTGTACCGGCCGAACTTGCGTACTGCACGGACCAACCACTCAATGACACGTCCGTCGCGCCTGCGTTGTACAGCTCGATGTAATCGTTCTTGTATATCGAGCCGGCGTTTCCGCCGCCGCCATACACTTGGCTGATGACGACGCCGCCGACCAAACTCGCGGACCGCAGTGGTCGATCAGTGCGACGCGGTGACACCACGCTTTCGGTAGAAACGCAGCTAGCGAGCACGAAAACAGCTACGGAACACCACGCAGCAGTACGACAACGCGAGAAGAGCGAACGCATGAGAAGCAGTGGCGAGGAGGGAGAACTACGGTGTCGCAAATGCGCTGTTCAGCGCGCGGACACTGTGCAATGGTAAGCGCTGTCGTCGAAATAGTCGCACATCGCAAGTGACGAGACGGTAACAAGCAGGCAGGCTCAAGCGAGGGTGTCGCGCGTGATTTCCGCGAGACTCGTGCATCCCGCCAGGCCCATGGTCAAATCGAATTCTGCGCGAATATTCCGCAAGACCTCGCGCACGCCTGCCTCACCGGCAATGGTGAGCCCATACACGTATGGCCGTCCGAGCAAGACGGCCGTGGCACCCAACGCGAGCGCCTTGAAGACGTCGGTGCCGCTGCGTACGCCGGAATCCAGCAGCACGGGTACCGCGCCGTTCACCGCCGCTACAATGGCGGGTAACGCATCAAGAGTGGCGATTTCGCCATCGATTTGCCGGCCACCGTGATTGGACACGATCACTCCATCCACACCGTGCTCGAGCGCGAGCCGCGCATCATCCGGATGAAGCACGCCTTTGAGAATAATCGGCAGCGCGGTCATGTCCCGCAAACGCGCGAGATCCGTCCATTGTAGCGACGGTCGAGCATACGTCGCGACAAACCGCCGGACTGCCTGGCGCGGCCAGTTGGTCTGTAATTTCTCGAGCAGCGGACCCGGTGTGCGTTGTAACAAATCACGCAACACGCCAAGCACATGCAGGTTGACCCGAGTGCGCGACGGCGCATCGTTAGTTGGCAGTGCGAGTTCGCGGCGAAAAACGGGATCAGAGGTGTATTGCGCGATGCCCATACCACGAAGAAATGGCAGCGAGGCCAAGTCGAGATCGCGCGGGCGCCAGCCAAGCATCGTGGTGTCGAGCGTCAACACAATTCCACTGCATCTGCACGCTTCCGCTCGGCGCACAAAACTCGCCACGAGGTTGTCGGAGCGTGACCAGTACAATTGAAAGAAGCGCGGTGTGTCGTGCATGGCAGCCGCACAGACTTCCATGGGGACAGACGCTTGATTCGAAAAAATCATCGGAACACCTTCCGCATGCGCGGCGCGCGCTACGGCGAGGTCGGCATCGCGATGCACGATCTCCAGAACGCCGATTGGTGCGGTGAGCATTGGCACAGGCAGCTCAAGACCAAACAGCTGAACGCGCGTGTCGCGATGCTCAACGTCTCGCAGCACGCGCGGTACAATGCGCCATTTGTCAAATGCTCGTCGGTTGGCCGACATCGTGTCTTCGCGCCCGGCGCCACCGAGCACGTATGCCGATGCGTGCGCCGTCATCATCGAAACGGCTTTTGCTTCAAGCGCGTGCTCAGATACGGGTACGCGCGGGCGCTGTCCGGCAACACCGTCGAGATACAGTTGTGTTTGTCGTTGCTGTCCAAACATTGCGCTCAACGCCTCGTGGTTGGCGCGAGCAAACGAAGAATTGCGGCGATCACAGCGCGTCCTGCAGCGCGCATCGGGGCAATCGCCTCAAAGTGTCCGTCATTTGGAATGGTTTCAATCATGACACTGTCGCCTTTCGCGCGTGCTGCAGTGGCATAGGCCTCGCGCACAAACGTTGGCGCGATGAAATCACGATCGCCGGCGATGTGTATCGAGGGAATGCCTATGGGCAATCGGACAATCGGCGACGCGTCACGGAGGCGATACTGCACGTCGTCTGGTGCGCCGCCAAGCAGCGACTCCACCGCAGTATTGCCACACGTGCTCTTTTCTCGAGCGTAGAACTCGCGTAAATCAGCAATGCCGGCAATGGACACGACGCCGCGCAACGCGAGCGGTTTTCCACCCGCAAGTGGACTCTCTGCCGTGAGTGTGCGGCGCGTTGCCAACCACAGTGCGAGATGACCACCCGCCGAATGTCCGGCCGCGACGATGCGCGTGGTATCAATGGCGTATCGCGTGGCAAGTGTGCGAACAAAATCTGCAGCATCCGCCGCATCGCGAAACGTGCCTGGCCAACCACCGCCAGGCTGATCGTACCGGCGATATTCGATGTTCCACGTCGCAACACCAGCGTCGGTGATTGCTTGCGCTAACGGTGCCGTGTTGCGCAGCGACGCGTACGGCGAGAACCAGCAGCCACCATGTACGAGAATGACGAGCGGCACTTTTGCGTTGCGCGCGACGTGCGGCATGCGCAGGTCGCCGAACTGCAACGAGTCCTGGCCGTAGGACACGCGGACTCCGTCGTCACGCACACGCATGGTATCGATGTCGCCCGCGCGGAGGGATCGAGCCGCAGGAGTTGCCGC
>JAYTTR010000570.1:0-3456 GCA_043744935.1 Gemmatimonadaceae bacterium | reverse complement strand
CTCTGAATCGCGGCGCAAGTAACTCCGCAAGTTGTGCTTCATTCCCGGGCGGATTACTCGTGTTCACGCGAATGAGTTCGACCAACAGCGCTGCGGTGGCGTCGAGCGGTGGAGCACTTTGGGCCGTCGCGGATGTTATCGACGCCGAGGCGAGCAATACGAGTCCGAATATCGAGAGCAAGAACGGGCGGATGCGGTGCATGGCGGTGTGGTGAGAGCGACGGAAAGGCAACCATAACTGATCGCGCAGAACGTGCACACACCGCGACGTCTCGGCCAGCCCCTCGGGTGAAATACCGACTTGCGAAAGCCGAGCAGAATGGATTGCGTCATTTGTATGAACACTCTGAAAACACTCCTGCTTTTATCTGTCGCTGTGGTCGGCGCACCCGTCGCGGCGCACGCGCAGACTTCCGCACTAGCTCCCGCGCAGGCGACCGCACCAACAATCGCTGGCGAATGGAATGCCTCGATGAACACACCCGGCGGCGCACGCGCGTTCGGACTCGTGTTTAAAGTGGATGGAGAAAAACTCACTGGCACCGTGAAGCGCGATGCCGGCGACGTTCCGCTCGAAGGCACCGTCAAAGGAAAAACGGTGACGTTTAGCTACTCCGTCAACTACAACGGCAACGCCCTGCTGCTCACGATGACGGCCACAGTGGCAGGGGACACAATGAAAGGCACCGTAAGCTTTGGCGGTCAAGCTGACGACGACTTCAGCGCGACGCGGGCGGTGAAATGACCGTAACTGGTGCGTCGCAGCAGATACGAAACGATCTAGATCGACAACAGCAGATGGCGCGGCCACAAAGCTCTTGAGGTTAAACTTGTCGCTGACACCCTCTATTTCTCGACAGCAAAGCGACAGGACCCCGCCAATTACACCGCAGTACGCGACACCATGCAGCGCATCGGCGAAAAGTGGACCATCCTCGTCGTCGGTACGCTCGGCCTAGGGCGATGCGATTTAGCGGATTGAAGCGAGCGGTTGAAGGCCTTTCGCAACGCATGCGCTCGCTCTTCGTGCCGATGATGAACCTTGCGCGGTTGGCCGATCAGCATCGGGACCGCGGGAGTCGGCGCGGGCAACGTATGACGGCGCATGGAAGGACGAAGCGCGTTAGGTTCGCACCACAGCGTACCATCGAGGCTCTGCGTTTGATGAGTAGCAGCTGCGGTACTGCGGTCGGGACGCGTTACTACGGAGGAATTCTGAACATGGTTCGAGATCGACGACTCGTCGTCGTGTTGCTGGCGGGTTCGGCGCTTGCTGGATGCGCCTCAACCCGACAGGGTGCGAGTGTTGCCGCGCCAGGTGCGCCCACAGTGCTGTCGCAGGCGGAGTTGCGCAAAGCGCCTCCACCAACGACCGCAAAGGCGTCGCCCGCCGACGTTGAATTTTTTCAAGGGATGATTCCACATCATGCGCAGGCCGTGCTCATCGCTGGATGGGCGGCGTCACACGGCGCGCGCGACGATGTGCGCATTTTGTGCGAACGCATTGTGGTTGGACAACGCGATGAGATCGGCCTCATGCAGTACTGGCTGCGCTCGCGTGGTGAAGAGGTGCCACCCGCCAACAAGATGACCATGAAAATGAAGATGAACGGCATGGTTATGGAGATGTCGATGCCCGGTATGCTCAACGATGCGCAATTAGCGGCGCTCGATAAGGCACGCGGTTCAGAATTCGATCGACTGTTTCTCACCGCGATGATCGCGCATCACGAAGGTGCCGTCTCCATGGTCAATGACTTGCTCGGCTCGCACAATCCGGCCAATGACGATCTCGTGTACAAGATGGCGTCTGATGTTTATGCAGATCAGACCACGGAAATCGAACGTATGACCAAGATGTTGCAAACCGTGCCCGTCGCGCGCTGAACTCCACGAATTTTCCACACTTCTCCTTCCAACCGCTGACCCGTGAAATTCACCAAACTGTTGTCGATCCCGCTCGCTGTCGGAGTCCTGTATTCCGCAGCCTGCGCCATGAACTCGTCGACGTCATCGGCGCCTGCCGCCTCGTCGTCTGGTGCAGGCGCGATGAGTATGTCCACCACGCCGCCGAGTCCTGATCCGCGTGTTGGATTGCGTGCGGGCATCATGACGAAATATTCGAAGGACAGCACCAAGCGCATCATGATGAAGCCTGCCGCTGAGGCGTCGTGGAACATGCGCTTGCTTGCTAACCGTCCGCCCACCGAGCCGTTCGTCGGCGTGACGCATTCGGACTTGGGCTTTCGCGGACACTATGCCATTCAGGGCAACTACGACGGCTATCAGGTGTGGGACATTTCCAATCCACGCTCGCCAACGTTGTACGACGAATACGTCTGCCGCGGTTCGCAGAGCGACGTGTCGGTATACCAGAATCTGATTTTTGTGTCGGGTGAATCGGTCTCGGGTCGTTTGGATTGCGGCACGCAGGGTGTGCCCGATTCTGTCAGCAAAGAACGCTTCCGTGGCATTCGTATTTTCGATGCGACAGATCTCAAGCATCCGAAGTACATCGCGAGCGTGCAGACATGCCGTGGTTCGCACACGCACACCGTGGTGGAAGATCCGAAGGACAAGGCGAACGTGTACGTGTACATCTCCGGTTCGTCAGGCGTACGTCCGGAATCCGAACTGGCCGGTTGTATCGATCTCGCGCCTGACGTGGATCCTCGTGGCGAACAGTTCCGCATCGAAGTCATTCAGGTTCCACTCGCGCATCCTGAACAGGCGAAGGTTATTGCAAAGCCCAGCATTCTGGCCGCGCTTGGTGTGGCGCCGCGGAACGGTGGACGGACGGCGTCGGACTCGGCGGATCGTGCAGCGCAAGCCGCCGCGCGTGGCGGTGCTGGTCGTGCAGGTGGCCCACCGGGCGGACGTGGACCGGCGCGCGCGCCGACTGGACCCGTGCAGTGCCATGACATCACCGTGTATCCGGCGGTTGGTCTCGCCGGCGGCGCATGCGGTGGATACGGTTTGTTGCTGGACATCAGCGACGTAAAAAATCCGAAGCGCATTTTTGCGGCAGCAGATTCGAATATGTCGTTCTGGCATTCTGCGACGTTCAGCAACGACGGCAAGAAAATATTGTTCAGCGATGAGTGGGGTGGTGGTTCAGCGCCGCGCTGCCGTTCGACGGACAAGTATGAGTGGGGTGCAGATGCCCTGTTCACCATCGAAAACGGTAAGGAAGTTTTCAAGAGCTATTACAAGATGCCGGCCGCGCAGACGTCGATGGAAAATTGTGTCGCGCATAACGGGTCGCTGGTGCCGATCCCTGGTCGCGACGTCATGATCCAGGCGTGGTATCAGGGTGGCGTGTCGTTGATGGATTGGACAGACGTGTCGCATCCGAAAGAGATCGCGTTTTTTGATCGTGGCCCGATCGATACGGTGTCGGCAGGTGCCAACGGTGGATCGTGGTCGATCTACTGGTACAACGGCTACATGTACAGT
>JAYTTR010000569.1:0-3458 GCA_043744935.1 Gemmatimonadaceae bacterium | reverse complement strand
CAGGGACACGATGTGGTGATCGATGCGACGGATAATTTTCCGGCGCGCTATGCAATCAACGACGCGTGCGTGGCGCTCGATACTGTCTTTGTCTACGGCAGTGTTGCGCGATTTCAAGCACAAGTCAGTGTGTTTGCGGCAGCAAGCGGTCCTTGCTATCGCTGTTTGTTTGCCGAAGCACCGGCGCCCGGTTCGGTGCCCACCTGCGCGGAAGAAGGCGTGCTTGGAGTGGTGCCCGGTATTGTCGGTCTGCACCAGGCACTGGAGGCGATCAAGTTGATCACGGGCATTGGCACTCCTTTGATTGGTCAACTGTTGTTACTTGATTTGCTATCCAACGATTTGCAACGCATCACGCTTGCGAAGCGCGAAGATTGTCCAATGTGCGGCGTGGTCGCAGGTTCCGAACGCCAACGCTCCCCTCAAACAACGCGCACGATGACCAGTCCGGATATCACGGTGACCGACCTCGCTGCACGCATTGCGCGCGGTGATAAACTGACCGTGCTTGATGTGCGCGAGCAATGGGAATACGAGACCGCGCATCTCGCAGCGAGCGTGCTCGTTCCGCTGTCTACACTGGCTGATGCAGTGAACGCGCTGGACCGCGATGCGGAATACGTTGTGCTCTGTCATCACGGCATGCGCAGCGAGATGGCCGCGGGATGGATGCGCCATCACGGATTTTCAAACGTGACAAACATGACCGGCGGTATTGATGCGTGGAGTGTAGCGGTCGATACGACCGTGCCACGCTACTAGTCAGTCGCTTTCACACATTGGATGTCCTGCTGCGCGCCCTCGATAGACTGCTCTTCGCGCTGGACGACCGCTTGCCGTGGCGGCGTGCTACTCGGCAGCAGTTTGAACATGTTGACGCCGCGCGTCGACCGCACGGACCCGATGGCATCGTACGCGGCGCTGAAGCAATTCGACTACACGCAAGCGATACGCACGCGGTGCTCCTGGTCCACGGCTTCAATGACACTCCGCAGTCGATGGCACCACTGGCGATCGCATTGTACGACGCTGGTTGGACCGTGCACGTGCCGCGCTTGCCTGGGCACGGTTGTGAATTGCGCGCCATGGCGCAACACGCGAGCGCCACGGAATGGACGGCCTGCGTAGAAGAGGCCTATCGCGCGCTTCGTGCAACGCACGCGGTAGTTGCAGTTTGTGGTCTCTCCATGGGTGCCGCGTTATCCGCGACACTCGCGTCGAAGTATCAAGACATTCCAGCTCTCGTATTATTGTCGCCGTACGTCGGCATGCCGCGCACTTTACAAGTCGCACTCATCGCTGCGTGGATATTCCAATGTATTCGACCCTATCGCCAAGGCACCGGCGGAGAGCGCTCTATTCACGACGCGGTGGCGAGAGCGAAATCGCTTGGTCCTGGCATTCTGACGGCACGGATGCTCACCGAGCTGCGAACCGTCGCTCGACGCGCCCAATTTATCCTGCCACACCTCACCATGCCGACGCTATACGTGCAGTCCCGTGAAGACAATCGCATCACGGCGCATGCGGCCGAGCGAAATTTTTCGGCCCTTGGCACATCGGCTGCTGCGCCGATGATTCGCGAACAGCGTTGGCTATCCGGGTGCGGACACATCATCACCGTCGACTACTGCCACGCTGATGTTGCGCGCCGGGCTCTTGCGTGGATAACGACGTATGCGGGAACACCAGCCGACTGACGCCAGTTCACCGGGGACGAGCATTCATGTTGCCTTGTCCTCGGCAGCCTGTGATCAACGTCCCGCATTTTTTCAGTCACCATGCGTATTTGCGTCGTCTCCGAAACGGTCCTGCGCGAGCACCGCGTCGCGCTGGTTCCCGATAGTGTCGCGAAGCTTGTCCACGCGGGGCACGACGTTGTTGTGCAGCACCGTGCTGGCGCAGCTGCGTTTTTTGACGATGACCGTTACATCGCTGCGGGTGCGGTGGTCGCTGTGGACGAAGCTGCGGCGTACCTGGGCGCGAACGTGGTGGTGCGCGTGCAACGTCCCGATGCGCGCGAAATCTCGCTCATTCCTGAGGGCGCAACCCTTATTTGCACGATGCAACCAGCCTCTGCGCGCACGGCGCTTGATCTGCTTGCAGCACGCCGTATTACGGTGCTCGCCCTTGAACTGGTGCCGCGTACTACGCGTGCGCAGAGCATGGATGTGCTCTCGTCGCAAGGTACTGTCGCTGGATATAAAGCGGTGCTTGTAGGCGCGTCGATGTTGCCGCGCTTCTTGCCGATGCTGATGACCGCCGCGGGTTCGATCACACCGGCGAAAGTGTTCATCATTGGTGCGGGTGTTGCTGGATTGCAGGCGATTGCCACGGCGCGTCGCCTGGGAGCGGTCGTATCGGGGTTTGATGTGCGCGCGGCTGCGGCCGGACACGTGAAGAGCCTTGGTGCCTCGTTTGTCGTGACTGATGTCGCGAACGCGAATCTGGAAGACGTTGGTGGCTACGCGAAGACGCAAAGTGATGAGGAGCAAACACGCACCTTGGCGACGATTGGCCGACACATCAAGGATCAGGATCTCGTCATCGCGACGGCCGCGATCCCGGGACGCGCCGCACCACGGCTCATCACGGCCGAGATGGTACGCAGTATGCGAGCGGGCTCGGTGATTGTGGATCTTGCGGCGGAAACAGGTGGCAATTGCGAGCTCACGCAACTCGGTGAGACGGTGCTCGTGGACGGCGTGTCGATTGTTGGTGCGTCAAATCTTCCCGCGACGATGCCAACGCACGCGAGTCAAATGTTCAGTCGCAACGTGCTCACGCTGTTGCAACACCTCACGAAAGACGGAACGTTGCACATCGATCTTGCCGACGAAATTACTCAAGCGATGATACTCACATGACGGCGACTGGCATCATTCAAGTGTACGTGTTCATTCTTGCCGGCTTTGTGGGATTTCTGCTGATCTCGAAAGTACCTCCGCTGCTGCATACACCGTTAATGGCCGCGACGAATGCAATTAGCGGCATTTCGCTCGTTGGCAGCATCGTGTTGGCTGGCGGCCACTACGGAAGGGTTGCGACGGTACTGGGCGTCGTGGCTGTCGCGTGTGCGATGACCAATGTGGTGGGCGGATTCATCATCACGGATCGCATGCTCAATATGTTCAAGCGTCGCGAGAAGCCGCCTGCGCAACAGCCGGGCGACTCATGATTGGAGATCCGCAAGAGTTGATCGTGCAGCTCACGTATCTCGCAGCGTCGGTGCTGTTCATTCTTGGATTGCGCGGACTCACGAAGCCCGACCAAGCGCGGCGCGGCATGCAACTCGCGGCGGTAGGTATGCTGCTCGCGATCATCGGTACGATGTTGCATCAAGAGATTCTGACGTATACGTGGATTCTGGTTGGTCTCGCGATTGGGTCGGTTCTGGGTTACCCGTTGGGAAAGTTTGTGCCTATGACGGCGATGCCACAGCGCATTGCGTTCTCGCA
>JAYTTR010000568.1:0-3462 GCA_043744935.1 Gemmatimonadaceae bacterium | reverse complement strand
AAAGGCGCGCGACTGGAGAGAAGCGCATACTTATTCAAAGCCAGTGAGCGGCCGAAGGCGCGCCCGGATTGATTGGCGACCACGGGTAACTCGCCAGCTGGACGCGAAATCGCTGAATGCTTTCCGCGTGCTGGGCACGCTATCTTTGCATTATGACGCAAGCTGACTCCACCGACCCCACCGTTTCCACTCCGTACGATCCCGCGACCGTCGAAACACGCTGGCAGCAGCGCTGGGCCGAACGCGGCACCAACACGGTCGATCTCGACGGAGCACCGAATCCGTTTTATGCGCTGATGATGTTCCCGTATCCGTCGGCCGAAGGGCTGCACGTCGGCAATCTCTTCGCCTTCACGGGAAGCGATATTTCCGCACGCTTTCGGCGGCAACAAGGGTCTCAAGTTTTTCAACCGCTAGGCTACGACGCCTTTGGTATTCACTCGGAAAATTACGCGCTGAAAATCGGCGCGCATCCGATGCAGCTGACACCGAAAAATATCGCGAACTTTCAGCGACAACTGGAGCGCGCGGGATTGATGGTGGATTGGAGCGCCAAGGTCGACACGAGTCACCCTGACTACTACAAATGGACGCAATGGGTTTTCCTGCAACTCTACAAGCAGGGGCTCGCGTACAAGAAAGCGGCAGCGGTGAACTGGTGCCCGACCGATAAAACAGTCCTCGCCAACGAACAAGTGGAAAACGGTTTGTGCGAACGCTGTGGTACGGCGGTCGAGCAACGTTTTCTCGAGCAATGGTTTTTCAAGATCAGTGCGTATGCCGAGCGATTATTGAACAATCTGGATGTGCTCGATTGGTCGTCTATCACCAAACAGGCGCAGCGCAACTGGATTGGTCGTTCACAGGGTGCGGAGATTGTATTTGATGTTGCGGAACACGATGTAAAGGTGCGCGTGTTCACGACGCGCGCGGACACGATCTTTGGCGCGACGTATTTGGTGCTGGCACCCGAACATCCGCTGGTGGAGGCGCTCACGGAGCGCGCGCACCGTGACGCCGTGCACGCATATCAAGACGTCACGCAGCGTCAGGACGTCATCGCGCGCAAGAGCGTGAAACACAAAACAGGTGTGTTTACGGGCGCGTATGCAAGCAATCCGGCAACGGGTGCACGTATTCCCATTTGGATCGCCGACTACGTCCTGATGGAATACGGCAGCGGCGCGATCATGGCAGTCCCCGGGCACGATGAGCGCGATTTCGAGTTTGCGCGCATGTTCGATTTACCGATAGTTCGTGTCGTCGCTGGAATCGATCACGCGGCGGACTCGCCATTCGAAGAGGCCGCGTACACGGAAGACGCCGGTGGACGTCTCGTGAACAGCGCACAATTTGATGGCATGCCGGTGATCGACGCGAAAGACAAAGTCACGGCATGGTTGGCGGAACACGCGCACGCGAGTGCCGTGATCAACTATCGGTTGCACGACTGGTGTATTTCGCGACAGCGTTATTGGGGACCACCGATTCCCATCATTTACTGCGACGCGTGCGGCACCGTGCCCGTGCCCGAGTCGCAACTCCCCGTCGAGCTTCCGTTCATTCCCGACTTCAAGCCCGATGACTCGGGTGTTTCGCCGCTCGCGCGTCACGAAGAATGGGCGCGCGTCCCATGTCCAACGTGCGGACAATCGGCGCGTCGCGAAACCGATGTGTCGGATACGTTCCTGGACAGCGCATGGTATTTCCTGCGCTATCCGAGTGCGACGAACAGTACCGTGCCGTTTGACGCCGCACGTACCCGGAAATGGTTGCCGGTCAATTCGTACATCGGCGGCAACGAGCATGCGGTGCTGCATCTCCTGTATTCGCGATTTGTCACGATGGTACTGCACGACGGTGGCCACATCGGATTCGAAGAGCCGTTCACGCGGTTCCGCGCGCATGGGATGATCATTCGCGACGGCGCGAAGATGTCGAAGTCGAAGGGCAACGTGATCAATCCCGACGTGTATATGGAAGAATGGGGCGCAGATGCGTTTCGGATGTACCTCATGTTTCTCGGGCCGTACGAAGAGGGCGGCGATTTTCGCGACCAAGGTATTAGCGGTGTACGACGATTCCTTGATCGCTTGTGGGCGACCGTGCGCGACGCATCATTGGCCGGCGCACCCGACATCGATGTGATGCGAAAGCAACACCGCACCATCAAGAAAGTTGGAGACGATAGTGGCTCTCTCGGCTACAACACCGCGATTGCCGCGATGATGGAGTATCTCAACGTGGTGCGGCGTGGCGATCGCGTGGTGCATCGCGATGAAGTCCTGCCGCTCGTGCAAATGGTGGCCGCCTACGCGCCGCATCTGGCCGAAGAGTGCTGGGCCGCGCTTGGTCACACGGAAAGTGTTTTTGATGCAGGGTGGCCAGTGTTTGATGCCGCCATGCTGATCGATGACGAAGTCGAACTCGTTGTGCAGGTGAACGGTAAAGTACGCGGCAAATTGCGAGTTGCCGCTGACGTGACGCAGGACGCGGCGTTCGCGGCCGCGACGGCCGATGCGGGCATCGCGCGGTTTATTGTCGGTGAGATCAAGAAGGTGGTTTTCGTACCGAAGCGATTGCTCAACGTGGTTGTGGGTTGACCCTTCGCCGTTCGCTTGGCACGTTGACACTCGCCGCCGTGATGTTTTTCAACACATCCGGCGGCGCGTTCTCGATGGAAGGTTTAGTGGCGTCCGTCGGACCCGGCCTCGCGCTGCTTTTATTGGTGCTGGTCCCGGTATTCTGGAGCATTCCGGAAACAATGTTGATTGGCGAACTGGCCAGCATGTTGCCGGAGGAGGGCGGATACTATCGCTGGGTGCGTCGCGCCTTCGGTCCGTTCTGGAGTTTCCAGAATGGGTGGTGCACGTGGTGCTATTCGCTGGTCGATATGGCGATCTATCCAGTGCTGCTCAATCAATATCTCGCCTTCTTTTTCCCCGCATTGTCGCACACGCAGCAGTGGGTGATTTCGCTCGTCATGATTTGGGGCGCGACCGCCATCAACCTGCGTGGTGCGGGCCGCGTGGGGCAGGTATCCGTGGTGGCGGCCGGCATTATTCTCGCGACCTTTCTCGCCATTACGATTACGGCGATTCCGCGCATGACGCACGTCCCATGGTTGCCGTTTGCGAAGCCTGGCGCCACTCCATTTGGTGCGCTCGGCGTGGGGTTGTCGACGGTGCTGTGGAATTACCTGGGGTGGGATAACGCGAGCACGGTTGGTGGAGAAATTCGCGATGCGTCCCGCACATATCCACGTGCACTCGCGCTGGCATTGACCGTGGTGACGGCTGGGTATTTGCTGCCCGTGTCGGCGTCACTCGCAGCAACCGATTGGACCACGTGGACGAGCGGCGGTTGGCCGACCATTGCGCGTGCGAGTGGTGGTGCGTTTGGACCGTTCCTGTCGCTCGCCGTCGCCGTCGCGGGCATTGTGAGCGCGATGGCGCTCTTTAA
>JAYTTR010000567.1:0-3464 GCA_043744935.1 Gemmatimonadaceae bacterium | reverse complement strand
ACGTCCGTGGGATCACTGGGCGCTGTGACGGCGGGCACGTACTACTACAACAGTGGCACGCAGACGCTGTATGTGTGGCAGGTCGGCGGCGGTACGCCGAAGCTGCGCCTGTATGCGGGGGCAGGAAATCTGATGGGCCTCGCGTTCTTTCGCGCGGACGGCGGCGATTCACGGCTACTGTGCCATCACGGAAACGATCTCTGGCTCGGCTTTACCGGGTCCAAGACGACGTACGATCGCTATGCGTTCGGGACGTGGTCGCCGAACGGGCTGGCGGTCCTGTTCCGCTCGACGTTTGGCGTGAATTCCGGCCGCAGTGATTGGTATCTGGCCATCGCACCGGAGACGCCATGACCGCGATTCTCATTCCGATTAGCGGGAGCGCCGCTGCTGCGACACAGAGCAAGTACGAAGCGCTCGGCGCGGTGTCGTTTTTGATTCGACTGCGCGCCGATGAATTGTCTGCGCTGGCCGACTCGGGGTCGGTGACCTATTCAACCATCGTGATCATGTCGGGCAAGGCAAACTTGCGCCTTGCCATTACGCGCGGCGGCTCAACGATCTATTTCACGACGCGCGACGATAACGAAGGCGTTACCAGCATTACGAGCTTCGCGCTTGCCTCGCTGCCTTCCGCCGGGAATTTCGTCAACCTGTACGGCTTCCGTCGTGACGGCGCGGGTGCGGGCGGCGGGACAACGTCAGCGATTGCGGTCTACAGTGGCGTCACGCTGCTCGGATCAGCCAGCGGCACCGTGAGTCTTGGGTCGCTCGCGACGGGCGCGGGCGCGGGCACGCTCTCGTTTGGCGGCAGCGCCGCGCTCGGCATTGATGCGGCCTACGTGTGTAATCGCGCACTCACGGCGACAGAAATCCAAACGGAACCGACGACGGCGCTCAGCGGCTTGGTCGGTGGCTATCCCATCAAGGAAGGGACCGGCGGCATCACGGCCGACATGATCAGTGGTGGGACGGCGTTGTCGCTGTCGAGTGCGACGTGGGATGCGAGCGGCACGTGGAACAATGCGGGCGGCGGTGCTGATGCCGTGCTCCTGAATCTTCTTCGCCGCCGACGCGCGGCCTAACCCGAGAGCGTCATGCCACAGAGCGCAGAAGTGCAGCAAGGCAGTACCACCGCGGCCGCGAAAAAGGTGCGCGTCTTTATCACGCGCTCGGACACGGCCGCACCGTACATCGGCATCACGGAGACCATCGCCGCCGCGAACTTTAAGTATTCGCGCGAAGCGGCAAGCGGATTCACCGCCATCGACTTTACGGTGACCGGCATTGATCTCACCGAGGTCGGGGAAGGCTTCTACGATCTCGTCGCGCCAGATCTCGCATTCGCGACGGCAGCCGGCGTGGGCTTCGTCATGATCGCCTGGTCCGGCGTCAGCAACATGCTGGGCGATTCAGTGCAGGTCTTCCTGCGCGCCTACGATCCGAAAGCCGCGCCGGCCACGACAGGTGATTTCATCACGGCGCTGCGAGCGGAACATGTCGGCTCCGCCTGGGGCGTGACATCACAGCCCGTTGGTGGTTCGACGATCACCTACAGCGAGCGCCGCGCCATCGGTGGCACGCTCGGCACGCGCACCGCCTACTACGACAGCACCGGCAAGCTCGTCGGACTGACGGCGGTGGTCTGATGTTCGGCCCTGTCCCCCTGCTCAGTCTCGCGCTGCTCACGAGCGGCACTGGGGCCGGTGGATCCTCTCCCTCGATCCCGGTCATTACCGTGGCAACTCCGCTGACCTGCAGCGTGGCGCTCTTCCCGACGACCTCCGCCCCGATCGATGCGAGCGGGGGCGGCGGCATTCCGTCGCTCATCGCACGCATCGCGACGGATCACATCCTCCGTATCACCAACATCCTCGCGGAGCTCGGTGGCGCCGTCACCGTGCCGTCCGCGATCCGCTACGCAATCTCGGACGGTACCGGTGTGCTGGTGAGCAGTGCGCTCAGCGCGCCGTTCACCACCGGTGAGTGGCGCATCGCGCTCTCGAAGTCGCTGTTCACCCTGACGCGCGGGCCGATGACGCTCGTGCTCACACTCGTTGCGCCGTCCGATAGCACCGAGACCGCGCTGCAATTCACGATCGCACAGGGAGTCCGCCAGTGAGCTTCTCGACGCTGTTCGAGCAGGAAAGCGGCGAGTTCATCACCGTCACCGACGAAGCAGTCGAACCCTCTGTGCTGGTCGGCGTGCTGACAACGGAGACACGGCCGGATCCCGCTGTCCTGGACTGGCTCGCCGTCTCGCGCAGCTGGGTGCCGAAGCCGAATCCAACGCGCGCCGTCGTGTCGAGGAAAGAATTCCTCGACCGCTTCACGCCGACCGAGCTCGCATCGGCGATGGCGCTCCGGCGCTCAAACGACCTCGCGATCTACGGCGCGATCGAGTCGTTCGTGCTCTACGTCACGGTCTCAACCGCCATCGAGCTCGTGTCACCGCAAGTGATCGCGGGTCTCGCCTTTCTCGTCGCGACCGGCGTCCTGACCGCCGATCGCTTTGCCGTCATCCGCACCCCACTTCCCCTCTGAGGATTGCATGCCGACCACACAAGCCTGGAAAGACGCCAACCTGAACACCGCGCGCGGCACTGCGCTCGCGGCGTGGACGCCATTCGCTTCGTTCTCGAAGACCAAACCCGACTGGGTGAACAGCACGGTGACGGAGCCGGCCTACAGCGGCTTCGTGCGCACGGCCGTGACATTTGCTGCGCCGAGCACACTGTCGGGCACCACGCGACGCACCGCGAGCAGTGCGGTGACCACGTTCCCGGCGAAGGCCACCGGCGCGGATGAACATGTCGGCTATGCGTGTCTCTTCACGGCGGCCAGCGTCGGTGTGCTGTACGATGCGAATCCGCTGCCGGACACTGGATCCGCACTCACGATCACGGCCGCGAGCAACGCCGGTCCGATTGTGATTACGTCGACGGCGCATGGTCTCGCGACCGGAATGTTCGTTCGCGTCTCCGGTGTGGTGGGCAACACCAACGCGAACGGTGAGTGGCAGATCACGGTGGTCGACGCGAATAGCTTCTCGCTGCTCGGTGCAACCGGCAACGCCGCGTACGTGTCCGGCGGCATCGCACAGCGGTTCGGCTTCCAGATCATCAACGGGACCACGCCGAACATCCCGTCAGGCAACTTCACACGGGATTCGAGCGACTGATGCGCCGCTTTCTTCTCTGCGCCCTCGCCGTGCTCGTATCCACGTCGCTGCCAGGGCAAGCAACCGCCCGACGCCGCATTCGCGTCGAAGACAGTCCGTGCGCGCCAGCAACCGCCTGGCGCGTGCGCGACACGAACTACACCACGCTCACGGCGGCCGATGCGGCCGCGAAAAAGCCGATCGCGTGTCCGGCAATCACTCCGATACCGACTCCCACACCGACGCCGGTACCGGTGGCCGGCACGTGGGTCAACGTGACGCCAGCAAACGCGAACGTCACGAC
>JAYTTR010000566.1:0-3480 GCA_043744935.1 Gemmatimonadaceae bacterium | reverse complement strand
TGCGCAACTCGCGCACATTCCCCGGCCATCGGTAGCGTTCGAGTGTTGCGACGGCATCCGCACTGAGCGCGGGTGGTTGCGCGCCACCAAACTGTGCGAGGAAGTGGTGTGCGAGCAGCGGCACGTCAACCAGTCGTTCACGCAACGGCGGCAGCGCCACTCGAATGGTGTTGATGCGATGGAGCAAGTCCTCGCGAAAGCTGCCGCCGGCTGCCATGCGCGAAAGATCCTGCGTCGTGGACGCAACGACACGCACATTGACTTGTACCTTTTGCGTACCCCCGACGCGATAGAAACTTCCAGTCTCGAGCGCCCGCAACAGCTTGCCCTGCAATTTCAAATCGAGGTCACCAATGTTGTCGAGATACAACGTGCCGCCGCCTGCAAGCTCGATGATTCCCACCTTGCGCTGATCTGCACCGGGAAACGCACCCTTCTCAACACCAAACAGTTCCGTCTCTAACAAGCCCTCCGCGATCGCGGCGCAATTGAGATCGACAAACGGCCCATCCGGATGTCCTCCATGTTCGTGCAGCATGCGCGCAATGAGATCTTTGCCAGTGCCCGAATCGCCCGTCACTAACACTGGCGACCCACTCGGCGCTACACGCTCGATGAGCGACAGCACCGCACGGAGCGGTGCATATTGGGTGAGAAAGCGTAGCGACGCGGCCGACCGCTTCAGTCGCGATTGTAGCAATGCGTTGTCGCGCGTCAGAATGCGCTTTTCCCAGGCGCGCCGTACCAGCGCTTCAATTTCCGCCATGCGATATGGCTTCGAGAGGAAATCGTACGCGCCAAGTTTCAACGCGGTGATTGCTGTTTCGATCGTACCATTCCCGGTGATCACGATAACTTCTGGCGGTGTCGGTTGTTCGCGTACCAAGCGCAACACTTCGAGTCCGTCCAGCTCCGGCATCACAATGTCCAGGAGCGCGACATCGAATGTTTCCGCCAGTAACAATTCCAGCGCAGCGCGACCGTTCCGCACCATCGTCACGGCAAAACCGCGCGCCGTCATGAACTGCTCGAGAATCATGCCAAGATTTGCTTCGTCTTCGGCAATGAGCACACGAATCGGTCGCGTCGTGTCGCTGCCGCGAGATGGTGTGAGCGTCGCGCTCACGCGGACAACGCCCGCAACGAGCGGAGTAGCGGCAACGACATGCGAAAGGTTGCCCCGGTGGCGAGGCGGTCGCTGCCAAGCAGCTCTAGTTGGCCGCCATGGTCATTCACGATGCTATAGCAGATAGCAAGTCCAAGTCCCGTACCCTGGCCAGGCGCCTTGGTCGTGAAAAATGGTTCAAACACTTTCGCATGCAGTGATCTCGGAATACCCGGACCCTCATCCGAGACCTCCAGCGCGGCAACAATATGACCGGCATCGTTGGTCACCTGAAGCGTGCGGACCGTGACACGCATGCCCTCGGGTGTTGCGTCAAAGGCATTCATGGTAAGCGCGATGAGCACTTGCACGAGTTGATCGGCGTCGGCATCGACGAGCAGCGGCAACGTTTCTTCCAACTCGGTCACCATCTTCACCCGCTTGTAGCGCGGATGGTGCTGCATGAGAAACAACCCTTGTCGAACGATCCCATTGAGATCCAACGGTTCCCGTTGTGCAGCTTTCGGTCGCGAGAAATCCAGCAGTCCGTTCACAATGCGTTTGCATCGTTGCACTTCGAGGTCAATGATGCGAAGCAGTTCGCGTTGTGACGTACCCGACACGGATGGGATCGCAGCCGCTTCACTACTGGCATCATCCTGCAGCGCTAACGACTCGGCGCACGCTGCAATGGTCGCCAATGGATTATTGATTTCGTGCATGACACCTGCGGCAAGCTGCCCCAGCGCCGCCAACTTCTCGGACTGCGCCGTGCGATCAATCGCCGCCTTCCAATCGGTAATATCTTCGCCGATGGTAATGACGTGCGTGACGTCACCGTCGCCCATGCGCATGGGAATCTTCGAGATGCGATAAGAACGCAAATCACCAAACGCCTGGCTGTCCATTTGAAATTGTTGCAGGCGGCCAGACGCGAAGACTTCGTCGAACTCACGCTTCAGGAGCGCGGCTGGTTGCCGATGCAGCACGTCAAAAATTGTTCGTCCGATCGCGTCCGTCCGCGAGACCCCTTGCAAACCCGTTTCGCGTTTGTGATTCCATGCGTGAATGCGATAGTCACGATCGACCACGTACAACCCAACGGGCAGCGAGTCAACGACACACTCGATGAACGCGCGTTGCTCGACGATTTCACGCATACGCGCTGACAACTGGCTTTCCAGTTCGCGCGTGCGTGCATCACGCGCCACCGCGATGGCAATCAAATCGGCGACCGTGGCGAGCAAACCACGCTCATGGTCGGCAAGTGGTGCTGTGCGCTGAATCACGAGCACGCCGAGACTCACACCGGCAGACTTGAGCGGCAACTCAGTGCGCGTCGAGCGAGCAACGCGTCGCGGGGGTCCCACGCCGTCGTGCGTCCACGTTTGCCGGGAACCGGCGGTATCGCGTAACTCAATTGCTGTCTGATCCGCCTCCAACATCGCGCGCAAGCGATGCAACACCGCGACAGCGCCACTATCGGTATCGGAGGCCCTCGCCAGCAGCGCCGTCAACTCTGCGACGGCGTCGAGCGAAGCAACGGGTGTCACAGGCGTGCGCAGAAGCGTGTATTCACATTCTCAAGGTAGACGTAGCTGCGGCTTCGGGCAAGCTGACCGATGCCGCAGCTACGCTTGTACTGCGGTGGTGCGGTGTTACGACGCCGCGAGGGCCGATGAGATGGCGGCAAAAATCTCGGCGTTTTCGCGACGTTGGCCCGGCGTTTCTTCAACATGCGCCCAACGCACCACGCCCTGCATGTCTACCAAAAAATACGCACGATTTGCAAAGAATGCATCCTCACGCAGCACGCCGAATGCTCGTGAGGCCTCGCGCTTGAAGTCCGAGAGCATGTCCACCTTGAGGTTGTATTTGTGCTTGAACTCTTTCAGCGTGGGAATCGAATCCACACTGATTGGCACGACCTCAACGCCGTGTCCTGTAAATGCATCGAACTCCTCGCTAAACGCGCACACTTCGCTGGTGCAGACGCTGGTGAATGCCATCGGGAAGAAAGCGATGAGCACGTTCGCCTTCCCTTCAAGCGCGGACAGCGTCACGGTGCCACCCGCGGTTGAGGCGAGCGTAAAATCCGGCGCTTCATCGCCAATTTGCGGCGTGCGAGTTGCAGTAGCAGTCATGAGATGGGGCTAGTGATTGGTAAAAAACAGGGCAAAAATATCCGGTTTGGCGACAACCGTCACACCTTGGTACCGGCGGTGCACGAGCGTGAGCGCTACATCATGATGGACAGCTGTCACAGAAATAGCATGGTCTAGCGCACAAAAAAAAAGCAAGATATCGTTGACAGTCTTCAACACCTCCGTTCATGTCAGACACACGTCGCTTGACCGCATCGCATCAAGTAGTGA
>JAYTTR010000565.1:0-3488 GCA_043744935.1 Gemmatimonadaceae bacterium | reverse complement strand
TGCACCGGGCGCGAGCGGCGGTGTGAACATTGACGGTGGCGCTGCGGTCGATCCGGAAACCGGCATGTTGTATGTCGCCTCGTTGAGTGCCATGAGTACGACGCAACTAAAAAAGGATCCGTGTTCGGAGTTTACGTATAGCTCGGTACACGATAGTTGCGGGTTGCTTGGTGCATTGCCTGCGCCGGCGGGTTACACGAAGCCGGTGAATGGTGATCGTGGCGGCGACTTCGGTGCACGCGGCAGTGCGGCAATTCTTGGCGGTATTTCCATTGTGAAACCGAAGGAGATGGGCGGCATCACCGCGTACAATCTCAATAGCGGTGACAAGACGTGGTGGGTCGGCAACGGTGGCATGATCAAGCAAACCAGTCGCGACCCGTTGTTTGCTGGCGTCAACATTGCGCCTGTGACTGGGCGCGGGCAGGCACAGGTCATTACAACAAAAACGTTGATGATTTACGGGACTGGTCGTGGTGGTGGTGTGCCGGGCGCGCCGCCAACGTTGTATGCGGTTGACAAGGCCACGGGCAAGCAGGTTGGTGCACTGAAGATCTCGTCAAAGACCACAGCGGTGCCGATGACGTTCATGCATCAGGGCAAGCAATACATCGTGTTTGCAACGGGTGCGGATGATGCGACCGCGTTGACAGCGTTGGTGTTGCCGGGACGGAAGTAGGGCGCGTTTCGAACATGCGACGTCCAACACGGAGAAGCGCGGAGCCTAGCGCTTCTCCGTCATGAGTGTTGTGGTGCGCCCGGCCGACGCCACACGACAAACGTAGTGCCTTTGACGTGGCGCAATGCGATCGATTTTGCGAGCACGTTGAGCGCTCTGTAAACTCCAGAGGCGTGCGTTTCCCCAGCATAGTCGTGCCAGAGAATCAGTCCGCCTGGCTTCACCATGTGCATGGCCTTTCGCGAATCGCTCTCGACATACGACTGCGCGTGTGACCCATCAACAAAGATGATGTCGGCCCAGTCGCGCCACGGCATCTCATCGAATTGTTTGCTGTCTCCGTACAATTGTGTGACGGCGTCGGCCGCCGGAGTGCCCGTGTAAATGAACTCGAGAAACGCCGATTCGCTCAACGCATAGTTCGTATCGATTTGCGCATCACCGGCGCCTGCTGCGTAGTCGGCTTGTTGTGCCGGCGATAGCGTGAGCGTGACAATGCGCGCACCTTGCTGCGCATTGCGGCTCCAGAGGTAGGCAGTCTTTCCAGTACAGGTGCCGAACTCGAACATCTGCGCTGCTCGTTTAGCAAGCACCGCCAGAATCCACGCTTCCGCATCGCTGGTGCCACCCGGAACAGCGATCGGACCTCGACCTACGAACGCCACCTCGGTGTCCAACGTTGGCCCGAATTTTCCGGGCGCAAACACAGCGTCCAGCTCCGGCAATTCAATGGACGCGATCGGCCAATTTGCCGTCATCAAAAATTCTTTGCGTCGACGCCGCTCCTGTTGCAAACGCCACGCGAGCGCTGCGACAATGATCGTCAGGAAAACTGGGAGGACGAACGAAATACACCGTACGCAGAAATCCGGGATAAGCAAATTGAGTTTCAGGGCAAGTTGAAGAACGGTACCGCGACGAATGACTATTTCTTTTCGTATCGTCGCAGTGCCTTTGCGCCAACCTCTGCCCCATAAATGCGCCCTGCGGCATCCACGGCGATCCCTTCGGCAGAACTCGTGCTGGGTGGCTTTACCGCTGGGTCAGGAATGAACGCGGTCACCACACCGTCCTTGATTTTTCCAATGCGAATACCACGTGTCCACGCGCCGTGGGCCGGATTGACAGATCCGGATTCTGAATCGGCGACATATAACACATCGTCTTTATCGATCCACATCCCACTCGGCCGACTGAACTGATACCACGTGTCGAGCAACGCGCCGTCTTGCGTGTAAATCTGAATGCGATTGTTGCCGCGATCACCAACAAATAATCGACCGCGTGAATCCATCGCGAGGGCATGCGGCTGATCCATATCGGTCGGACCTGTACCCGGTTGACCCCACGTCTTGAGCAGCTTGCCTGATTTATCAAACTTGAGCACACGCGCGTTGGACCCCGCGGCCGACGAATGCCCTTCCACCACAAAAATGTCGCCGTTGGGCGTTACGAGTACATCGTTGGGTTGAAAGAAAAACGCCGTACCTTTCCCGCCACCCGCGGTGCCCAACGTCAGCAGTAATTTTCCTTGCGGCGAAAACTTGAAAATTTGATGACCCACCGGTGTCACCGCATCGGCTGCGGCGCGACCAGTGCACGCGCAATCCGTCACCCACACGTTGCCGTCGCGATCAACATGTATCCCATGCGGCGAGATCATCAGGCCTGCACCAAACGATGTCATCAACGTGCCGCTTGCATCGAACTTGAGCACCGGTGGCAACGTCGATCCCGCGCAACTATTCGCGCCACACCGTTCGGCCACCCAAATGCTGCGTCCATCCAGGTCAATGTCGACCGCACTCGTTGAGCCCCACATGCGTCCAGCGTTCAACTTGGCCCAGCCGTCGACGGTCCGGTATGGATTGGCAATATCGTTGATGGGCGCAACGTCGCGCGTCGTGATTTGTTGCGCGCGCAGACATGGCGCGGCAACAGTAAGGTAGAGCAGCGCGGCGACGTTGCGGAGGTGCGACATGCAAGTGCTCCGAGTGCGAGATGGATGTAGAACAACGGTCCTGTGGCGCCCTTCAGCGTGCCTATCCCCAACGCAAGTCGGTCTTGCTTAACGGCAACGACCGAACGCGCTTGCCTGTCGCCGCAAAAATCGCGTTGCACAACGCCGGAATGACCGGCGGTAGTGCAGGTTCTCCAAGACCGGTGGGAGCGAATGCCGTCTTCTTGAAATGCACTTCGATGGGGACCGCCTGGGTGTGACGCAGCAGCAAGAAGTCGTGAAAGTTGCTTTGTACGGTGTGACCGTTAGCGATGGTAATCTCCTGGCCCAACGCCTGCGCAATGCCATCCAGCACGGCACCTTGCACCTGGTTCTCGGCGCCGCTGGGATTGATGATGTCGCTGCCGATATCACCAACCGCCCACACTTTCTCAATCTTGAGTTTGCCCAATTTGCTCACGCTGGCTTGCACCACTTCGGCGAAATAGCCGCGATGACTGAAGTGAAAAGCGACGCCCATGCCGGAGCCTTTTGGCAGCTTCTTGCCCCAACCTGCTTTCTCACCAACCATCGCGAGCACGCCGCGCATACGCTCGCCGTCAAAGCCGGGCTGCTGCGGTGGACCGTTGCCCGTCGGTGCAGCTTCAGGTTGCGCGCTGGCCAGGAGATCCATTTTGAACTGCAGCGGATCTTTGTTGGCCGCGTGCGCGAGTTCGTCGATGAATGACTGCGTCGCAAACGCAATACCGTTACTTCCCGGGGCGCGCAGCGGACCCATTGGCACGCCCGATGGCATCACCGACGAACCCAATGCAAAGTTCGGAATAAACCTGGCTGGAAATTCTGCAG
>JAYTTR010000564.1:0-3521 GCA_043744935.1 Gemmatimonadaceae bacterium | reverse complement strand
GACAAGATTGGTGAACTGATCGGTCCGAAGGGCAAGAACATTCGCGGCATTCAAGAAGAGACGGGGGCAGAGCTCTCGGTTGAAGACGATGGTACCGTTACGATCGCCGCCGTTGGCGGTGAAGCGATGGAGCGGGCGCGCCAGATGGTTATGGCCATCACGGCCGAAGCGATTGTTGGCGAAACGTACGAAGGCGTCGTAAAGACGGTTACAGCGTTTGGTGCGTTCGTTGAAATCATGCCTGGTACTGAGGCGCTTCTGCACGTTTCGGAAATGAAGCACGAACGCGTGGACAAGCCCGAAGACGTCGTCAAGAAGGGTGATCGCGTGACGGTAAAGCTCATTGATCGCGATGAACGCGGCCGTTTGCGGTTGTCGATGAAAGCGCTCTTGCCACGTCCGGAAGGCATGCCGGAAGAAGTCGAACGTCCTCGTCGTGAAGAGAGCGCCGGCGGTAGCGGTGGTCGCAGTGGTGGTGGTGATCGTGGACGCGGCAGACGCTAACGCGGTACTGCCCTCGCTTCGCCGAACTGATCTGCCAAATGGACTGACCGTGCTCTCGGAAGAAGTTCCGGGAGCGCGGTCAGTGGCGTTTGGGGCTTGGGTACGCGCGGCGACGTTGCACGAGAGTGCAGATGAAATGGGAGTGTCGCATTTTCTCGAGCACATGGTGTTCAAGGGCACCCGCTCGCGGACAGCGCAGGAAATCGCGCTGTCGTTGGAGACGTTGGGCGGATCCTTGGATGCCTACACGGAGCGCGAACACACGTCGTATCAGGCGCGCGTGCTCGATGAGCATTTGCCAGAAGCGGCGTCCGTCATCGGCGATCTTATTTTCGATCCGCTGTTGCGCGATGCTGATTTGAAGCTCGAGCGCAAAGTGATTCTCGAAGAGATCAGCATGGTTGACGACACGCCGGACGACGTGATCTTTGATGTGCACAATCGCGCGCTGTGGGGCGATCATTCGCACGGTTTCCCGATTCTCGGCACGCGCGAAACCGTGAAGTCGCTGAAAGTGTCGCATCTGCGTGCGTTGCACGAACGCGCGTACCATACCGGTCGACTCGTCGTCGCGGCATCGGGGCGCGTGGATCACGACCAATTACTGGACACGTTGCACACGTCAGGATGGTTGTCTCGTGCGAGTGGTGATGTCACGCCGTTTGCAGTCGCACCGGCCGTGCCAACGGCACCGAGTGCACAGCACATCGAACGTGCGGATATTGCGCAAACGCATGTGGTGCTGGGTCGCACCGCCATTGCGCATGCGGACCCTCGCCGGTACGCGTTTGCGCTGTTGAGTATGCTGCTGGGCGGGGGCATGAGTTCGCGACTGTTTCAGCGCGTTCGCGAAGAGCTGGGGCTCGCGTATAGCGTCTACACGTTCAGTTCGTCGTACGCTGATGCGGGCGTCCACGGCGTGTACCTCGCAAGCGCGCCGGACACCGCACAACAAGCGTTGGATGCAGTGCGCGAGGTACTGTTGCGCGTGGTGGCGGACGGGTTGCCCGAAGCCGAGATTGCCGCAGGGAAGCGTCAACTTCGGGGGCAGTTGGTGCTGTCAATGGAAGGCGTATCGTCGCGCATGTATCGCGCTGCGACGACCGCGCTGTACGGCGAGCCACACCGCAGCATCGATGAACTCCTCGCGTTGGTCGATGCGATCGATGCGGAAACCGTGTTGTCGATCGCGCGTGAGTTTTTCGATCCCTCGCAGCATCTTCTTGTCAGCCTCGGCCCAAAGGGTGTCCGCTGACGTTTTACCATTCGCCAAGAATTTCACTATGCGTATCGGCGTACCAAAAGAGATTAAAACGAACGAGAATCGCGTAGCGCTTGTCCCGGCTGGTGCGGAAGCGTTGACGGCCGCCGGGCACGAAGTGTTTGTGGAGGCGGGCGCGGGCATCGGCAGCGGATTTGAGGATGATACTTTTCGCGCGGTAGGCGCGCACATCGTACCGGATGCCGCAACGGCGTGGGGCAATGCGGATTTACTGCTGAAAGTGAAGGAGCCCATTGAAAAGGAATGGGGTTTTCTGCGCGACAACCTCACACTGTTCACGTATTTCCATTTTGCGGCGGACGAGCAGCTGACGCGCGCGCACTTGGCGAGCGGTGCGACGTGTATCGCTTACGAAACCGTGGAGCTGCCCAATCGCGACTTGCCGTTGCTCACGCCTATGTCGGAAGTGGCGGGACGGATGGCGGTGCAGGAAGGGGCGAAATATCTCGAAAAATTGTATGGCGGTCGCGGAGTGCTGTTGGGTGGCGTTCCCGGCGTTGCTCCGGCAAAGGTGGTCATCCTGGGTGGCGGCGTCGTTGGTATTAATGCCGCAAAGATGGCGGCTGGTCTTGGCGCGACGGTGGTACTGCTCGACCTCTCGCTTGATCGCTTGCGCTATCTGTCGGACGTAATGCCGGCCAACGTGCAGTTGATTCACTCGAATCGACACAACATTCTCGAGCAAATTTCCAGCTGTGATTTGCTCATCGGCGGCGTGCTGATTCCAGGGGCGAAAGCTCCAAAGCTGGTTCGACGTGCGGATTTGGCGCGTATGCGTCCCGGTTCTGTGATTGTCGACGTGGCCGTCGATCAGGGCGGTTGTGTCGAAACGATCAAACCGACGACGCACGAAAACCCCACGTACGTCGTAGACGGCGTGATTCACTACGGTGTGGCGAACATGCCGGGGGCAGTGCCTCGGACGTCTACGCTTGCACTCACAAACGCCACGCTCCCGTACACGCTGGCCCTCGCGAACAAAGGGTGGCAACGTGCGCTCATCGAAAATCCGGCGCTGTTGAAGGGACTCAACATATCGCGGGGCAAGGTGACGTATCGTGCGGTAGCGGAGTCCTTCGGGATGGAGTTTGTGGAGCCAGCGTCCTGTCTGACCTAAGGGTGTTGGTGTATTTGTGACGTGCTGCATGTCACGCACTGACAATCGCTTGTTCGCACTTGATTCCACCGATACCTTATCACTCGGATCCCGCTCAGTCGTCCCCATTTGGCGCATCGCGCCGTCGAGCACACCACTGGATGTTTTGGCCCTTCAAGAAGGCAAATTCGTTTTTCCCGGCAAACGCGATTGCCGTCGATCTCGGTACGGCGAACACCCTGATTTACGTCAAGGGTGAGGGCATTGTGCTGAACGAGCCGTCGGTTGTCGCATTAGACCGTGAGACGAAAAAAATCCGTGGTGTGGGGCTGGAAGCGAAACGGATGTTAGGACGCACGCCGGAAGGCATCATGGCGGTGCGTCCGATGAAGGACGGCGTGATTGCCGACTTCGATGTGACGGAAAAAATGTTGCGCTACTTTCTCACGCTTGTGATCGACAAGCACGTGTTCAAGGTAAAACCGCGCGTCATCGTGTGTGTGCCATCGGGCATCACCGAAGTTGAGAAGCGCGCGGTGCGTGACTCGGCATTGGGCGCGGGCGCGAAAGAAGTGTTCATGGTGACAGAACCGATGGCTGCCGCGATTGGTGTCGGCTTGCCGGTCGAATCGCCAACGG